>JAUWLO010000279.1 GCA_030613605.1 Gammaproteobacteria bacterium
CGTGCGTCCATGGAAACTGCCATCCATCACCACAATGGTGGGTTGGTCGATGTCTTTGCTGTGGCCATACAGCCGGGCGATCTTGATGGCGGCCTCATTGGCCTCGGCACCGGAGTTGCCAAAAAAGACGCTGTCCATGCCGGCCAGTTTGGTGAGTTTGTCGGCCAGTGCTTGCTGGTGCTGAATGGCATAAATATTGGTGGTGTGAATCAGTGTGCTGGCCTGCTGGCAAATAGCCTCGGTCACAGCCGGATGGGTATGGCCAAGCCCGCACACAGCGATGCCACTAAGAGCATCGAGGTATTGTTTGCCTTCGGTATCCCACAGCCAGACGCCATCGCCTTTTTCAAAGGTGACGGGTAGTGGTGCGTAGGTGCTCATCAATGTGTTCGACATAATCCAATTAAAAAAATAGTTAAAAATTAAAAGCCCTAAAAACAGAAAGGCAGTCCCTAATTAGAGACTGCCATCCAACTAGACGGAAATTCTATAGTCAATCAGAGTGGCTGGCAACTTTCTTTCTGCCTGGAAAAGTGCTGTGCAATCTGCTGATTCATCTCAGGAGAAAGTAAAGCAGGAAAAAAAAGGCCCGGAAAAACCGGGCCTTTTTGGGATTACGATCTAACGGTTTACATGACACCGTGTGCCTGTGCAGCCATGAACCACAACATAGGAATCGACAGCAGGGTGTTGGTGCGTGAAGCCAGTAGTGCAGTGCGCTTGGCCTTGGCGATCTCGTCGGCAGTGGCTTCAACCATACCCAGAACTCTTTTCTGGTTAGGCCAGATAATGCCCCATACGTTGAGCAGCATGATGGTGCCCAGCCAGGCACCAAAACCGATATTGACGAAACCGTCCTGGAAAGTGAAAGCAGCCATAAAGTTGGGACCCAACAAACCTGCGCCAGCGAACCAGGTAACCAGTGCGGACCAGCGGAACCAGAGCAGAGCGCGAGGTGCGACGTACTTGCCGATGGCGGCAGGTCCAGGACCTTCTTTATCTGCCAGTGCAGCACCCATGGCGGGGACTTGCACGAAATTGAAGTAATACAACAGGCCAATCCAGGTGATGCCTGCCATGAAGTGTACCCAGCGTTCTATAAATTGTACGTATTCCATTTTAAATACCTTTTCAGTCTATGCTCGCTCAATAGCAAGTCTTTAATTTAAGTAATCTTTTATTCAACCGGTATTGCTAATGCGGATTAACTACCAGACATTGCTTTGGCAACAAAAACCAGCACCACAGTGAGAGCAAAACCTGAGATGATGGTGCCGAGTATCGAGTCGAGAGGGTTTTTCATGTTATTTCCTTTTTCTGGTGCTTTTGGCTATTTACCACAAGTAATGGCGGGATAAATACCCGAGTTAAATGCTGCGGCTAAGGTAAAGCAAAGTGCTGCTCAATGCAATATTATAAGCGGCTTATATTCTTGATTTTGGTATCAGTTAAATGAATGAACATACTCATTTTGCCCCTTCTGACGCGATTCAGCTAAGCATTTTTGCCAGCCGCATTGAGGCGGTGTGTGATGAAATGGGTGCGGTGCTACAACGTACCGCCTTCTCGCCCAACATCAAGGATCGGCTGGATTACTCCTGTGCAGTGTTTGATACCCATGGTGAGCTTTGTGCGCAGGCAGCGCATATCCCGGTGCACCTTGGCAGCATGGCCTATGCCATGCGCGGTATCGTCAGTGATATTGAATGGTCAGCTGGCGATATGGTGATTCTGAACGATCCTTATCTTGGCGGTACCCATTTGCCGGACGTCACCCTCATTGCTCCTTTGTTTGTAAATGGAGGGTTTGTAAATGAAGGGTCTACCAACGAACTGGTAGGTTTTGTCGCCAATCGTGCCCACCATGCGGATATTGGTGCTGACTCGCCGGGCTCCATGCCCATTTCAAATCGCCTGGAAGAAGAAGGTTTGGTTATTCCTCCTTCCCGGTTGATCCGACGAGGCAAGCTAGATGAAAAAATGATGTCGGCCATCACTCAGGCGACAGCCAACCCCGAACAGGCGCGCGGTGATTTTACCGCTCAAATCAGCACCAACCGATCCGGTCTTGCCAGGTTGCAAACTTTGGTGGAGACCATGGGGATAGAACAATATGGCCAGTCACTTGCTGCGTTGAATGATTACGCCGAACGTCTGGCACAAAGTGCCCTACAAATTATTCCCGATGGTTGTTACCAGTTTACTGATGTGATGGATGATGACGGTTGTGGTGCGGAGAATATTCCCATCGAGGTCAGTATTACCGTCGAGGGACACAGTATTCATGTGGATTTTGCGGGCACCGCACCACAGACTGGTGGCAACATTAATTGCCCGTTATCTGTGGCCGCCGCGGGCGTGTATTACGTGTTTCGTTGCTTGATGCCGGATCATACCCCTGCCTGTGCGGGCAGTTTTCGTCCTGTTACTTTATCGGCGCCCGAGGGTTGTTTGCTCAATGCACGACGACCGGCTGCGGTTGCCGCGGGCAATGTCGAAACCAGTACGCGCGTGGTGGATGTGGTGAGGGGCGCATTGGCGCAAGCACTACCAGACAAAATACCCGCTGCCAGTCACGGCAGCATGAATAATCTGGCCATGGGTTCGCGTGAGTCGGGAGAAGAGTGGGATTATTATGAAACCATGGGCGGCGGCATGGGGGCAGGCCCGGAAAATAATGGGCTTA
>JAUWLO010000141.1 GCA_030613605.1 Gammaproteobacteria bacterium
CGTTCAAGTTAGACGATGTGCGTGAAGCTCTGTCAGAAATTGGAGCCCAGGGCATTACCGTCACTGAAGTGAAAGGTTTCGGCCGTCAGAAAGGTCACACCGAACTCTACCGTGGTGCAGAGTACGTGGTGGACTTTTTACCCAAGGTCAAGCTTGAACTGGCTATCGAAGCCAGTCTTCTGGATCAGGTCATTGAGGCCATTTCCAAGGCAGCTAACACCGGCAAAATCGGTGATGGCAAAATTTTCGTTGCTCCACTGGAGCAAGTCGTTCGCATCCGCACCGGTGAATCCGGTCCGGACGCCCTATAAGGCCAAGGGGAAATAACAATGGAAAATCAAATATTTCAACTGCAGTACGCCCTGGACACCTTTTATTTTCTGGTGTGTGGCGCATTAGTGATGTGGATGGCAGCCGGTTTCGCCATGCTGGAAGCGGGCCTGGTTCGCTCCAAAAATACCACTGAAATTCTTACCAAAAATGTACTTTTGTTCGCGATTGCCTGCACCATGTATCTGATTGTCGGCTACGACGTCATGTACGACGGCGGCATGTTCCTGACAGACATTGTGCTCGATGGTGCCGATAATGCAGACGCCATGGTGGCTGCAGTATTAAAAGAATCTGCTGAAGCTGGCTTCGATGGCGGCTCGGTTTATTCCAATGCCTCTGACTTCTTCTTCCAGGTAGTCTTCGTGGCAACGGCCATGTCGATTGTTTCGGGTGCGGTCGCAGAACGCATGAAGCTCTGGGCATTCGCACTGTTCGCCGTGGTGATGACCGGTTTCATCTACCCAATGGAAGGCTTCTGGACCTGGGGCGGTGGCTCTGTGTTCGGTATGTTCAGCCTGGGTGATGACTTTGGTTTCTCCGACTTTGCCGGCTCCGGCATTGTGCATCTGGCCGGTGCTACAGCCGCACTGGCGGGTGTCATCGTACTGGGTGCTCGTAAAGGCAAGTATGGCCCTAACGGTCAGATCAATGCTATTCCTGGCGCCAACCTGCCACTGGCCACATTAGGTACCTTCATTTTGTGGATGGGCTGGTTCGGTTTCAACGGCGGCTCGGTGCTCAAACTGGGTGATATCGCCAACGCCAACTCTGTGGCCATGGTGTTCCTGAACACTAACGCTGCAGCCGCTGGCGGTGTGATCGCTGCTCTGATTCTGGCTCGTGTGATGTTCGGCAAGGCTGATTTGACCATGGCCCTTAACGGCGCATTGGCTGGTCTGGTGGCTATTACCGCTGAACCTTCCACACCTTCCGCTCTGGCAGCCACCTTGATCGGTGGTGCTGGTGGTCTGATCGTGGTGCTCTCCATCGTGGGTCTGGATAAACTCAAGATCGATGACCCGGTCGGTGCGATCTCTGTACATGGTGTCGTGGGTATGTGGGGTCTTATGGTCGTCCCAATGACCAATGACGGTACTACCTTCGGCGGCCAGTTTGTTGGCCTGCTCACTATTCTGGTATGGGTATTCGTGACAAGCATGGTGGTCTGGTTGGCCATCAAGGCCATCATGGGCATCCGTGTTACCGAGGAAGAAGAATACGAAGGTGTCGACCTTGCCGAATGTGGCATGGAAGCCTATCCGGAGTTCACCAATAAGTAGTTGTTAGTTTAAACACCATAGTCTGTCGACAAATAGACTATTTGCGGGCGCTTCTTAATGGGGCGCCCGCTTTTTTTTGCACACGGATGTGCTTATGTCGCGAGAGCACATGGATGTGCGAAGCGACTTTGGGCACGACTGCATGGATGCAGGAGGTAGAGCAACGCAGGAGCAGTTGCCGAGGGACGCCCTTATGCCGCGTAGGCCATGGATGGCCGAGACCAATCTGCCGGGAGCAGATTGGGTCAGCCGAAGGCTGCCCGTAGGGCGAATACCAGGGACGGTGTGAGTCAGCGGCTTTGCCCACGGATGGTCTTACACCCTCGGGGCACAAGTGCCGTGGAGTACATGGGCAGATAATTGCTCCTCGGTTCTGGCTTCCTGCTTCACTCTATCTCCTCCATCCCTGGAGTCGTGCATTATCTGCATTTCCACCATCTCGACAACTGCTCCTGCGTCGCCTAAGAGCGCCTACTGTTGGTGTTCTACCTCCCACCGTCCATGGTGGTCGCTGGCGGTCATGCCGGAGGTAGAGATACCGTCCTTTCCTGAGTTTTTACAGACAGATCAGCCACATAGCTAAAGTTTCAAACTGTGATGCCGTTCAATATACAGTCCACCACACCCGAGCTATGCTCCTTTATTGATACCACTTATTTGCTCTGAAAATAACGTCGAGGGTCACATGAAAAAAATCATTTTTCTATTTTCCTTAACCTTACTGCTCATGCTGTTAGGTGCATCGTCCACCAGCTTTGCCGGTAAAATCTACAAATGGACCGACAGCGAAGGCAAAGTACACTATGGTGAACGCGCGCCCAGCGGAAAAGCCAAGCAAATATTAGTCCCCCAATCCAGGCGCTACGGTGCTTCACCGGCACCCAAACCCGACAACAAGACAGATGCTGCCAGCAAGTTCCTCGAAAGCGTCGCCACGGAACGTAAAGAGAAAAAAGAAGTGGCTGACAAAGCAGCCAAAGAAAAAGAAATTGCTGATAAAAACTGCTCGAATGCTCGCGGGCGTGTTGCTTCACTTAAACAGGGCGGCCGCCGTTTTACAGTGGATGAAAAAGGCGAACGCACATACCTCAATGAAGCCGACATACAAAGCCGCTTAAAAGAAGCTCAAATGAAAGTGGAAAAATGGTGTAAATAGTATTTACCCTGGTTAACTTATCGTCCACGAACCAACCTCAACGCTATCTGCAAACAATTCAGGCAGCAGCTTATTCGTGGTTTTTTATGTGCGCCACGGACCCATAAACCTGTACACTTGTTCCCATAATCTATTTCCCGCATGGGAAAGAAACGAACAAATTAATACAGGAGTCAATGAATGCCAACAGCAAAAATTTCAGTGTTAAATTTAATACTGAATAGACAATTTCTGATACTGCCAGCTGTACTCCTGTTTGCCGCTTCCAATATTTCACATGCAGACAACATATCCGCAACTAATAATACGCCCGTTCCCGAAAATCAGGTAACTTCTGTACAGGAAATACTGACTGAAGAGACTCCGGTCGCAAACGCCCGGGGTAAAGTTGCTCGCGCTATATTCACTTCAGAAATTATTGATCGCGAACCTGCCAATGATTTAACCGAAATAAGCAACACAACGGACCGCATTTATTTCTTTACCGACCTGCGTAACCTAACCGGACAAATAATCACTCACCAGTGGGAATACAATGACAAGGTGATGGCCAAAGTAAAATTCAAGGTCGGTGGCGGCCCTCGCTGGCGAGTATATTCCAGCAAAAACTTCTTGCCGGAATGGACCGGCGTCTGGACTGTTATCGTCACTGATGAAAACGAACAAACTCTCGAAACCAGTGTGTTTAACTACACGCAGGCAATAAAAAGCCCTGAATCTCCCACAGCACCAGAACTACAGGTCTCGGAATAAACAGGGAGTTTTTAACTGGAAGTAACAAGAAAAAATAGCATTATCCAACAACTACCTAGAGATCAACATCGGAATCCTCACCAGAATCTGGTGCCGCATCTGTGTCAATAACCGGCAAACCTTCTACCGATTCCACTACGTCTGCATCTTCAGTATCGCTTACATCATCTTCTTCGAAAGCAGTTTCTGACCCAGGTTCATCCAGCCCGGAAGTTGACATAGTATCCGGCTCATCAACCATGGGCTTGGGCGCATTGTTTTCGGGAGGAGTCAGAAATGGTTCCTCGGGTTTTATTATTTCAGCCGGCTTAGTTTCAACCGGCATGGCCTGTTTAACAGTTTTCTTTTTCTGGGCCGCACGCTTTTTCGCCGCCAACTCAGATTCCGCCTTCATTTTTTTCAGGCGCTCTCTAAGTTCCGCCATTGCCTCTTCAGTGACAGGCTTTTTGCCCTCTACGCCACCTTCACTAATTTTCTTTATCGTTTCTGCAATTTTTTCTTTTAAGCCACGAAGGGATTCTGTGCTCATTTCAACAGCCTGCTTTAATTCTTCAGGAGCGCTGTCGTCTTGCGCATAAAACCAGCCCCCGGCCGCAACAGCGACAATCATCATCAAACCACCCATCACCAGCTTACCTTTACCACCGGATTCCCTGACAGGCTTCCCAGCAGGTTTAATCACCTGTGGACGGATACTGCGATCCACCTCCTGCACTTCAAATGTTGGAGCATCAACATCAATTACAATATTTTCTGCCGTCTTACCCTTAGGTGACTTTCCCTCAATTTTGGTCTTAGCCCTAGGGACTGAAATTGCCGGCTTCTGTTGTTCGTTACCAAGGCCTTCCGGCAAGGTACCGTCATAGTGCTCAATATTCGGGTCCTTCCGATGCCCTACAGCAGCCTCCCAGGCGAGGTCATCGGATTCCCAATGCTTTCTCTGTTCCTCAACATCAATGTTCATCACTTCTGTGGGATCAATAAGGTTATCGTTGTCCGTAATGTTGTCGACGCTACCATCCACACTCACAGATTTTTTTGCTTCTTGCAGAGCACGCATACGTTGAGCTTTTCCGCTTGCTGAGACAGTATCGGACTCAGGGGCAACAGCAACATCGTTACCGAAAAATGCATCCAGATCATCACCCTCATTATCATTACTCAGGGATTCCAGTGCCGACTCACGAGCAGCACGGGCCGCACGTGTACGCTGGGCGACTTCGCTGGCTGAATTACCCTTAGGTCCTTCCGCCAAATCTGCTTTTGCCTGCATTTTGGCCAACACTTTTTTCTTGATGGCATTGGGATCCACTTCCCGTCGTGCCGCGGCTATGGATCGTTTAACCTCTATTTCTGCCTGAATACGTGCAGCTTCAGCCTGAGCCTTGAGGCGTTTGATATCTTCCTCTGCCTGTTGACGCATTTTTTCGGCATTGGCCTTGGCCTGCTCCGCCTCTGCGGCTGCCTTACGCGCAATCTCATCGGCCTCAGCAGCTTTGGCCTCCTCCTGTTCCTGACGCTCCGCCTCAGCTTCCACCGACTGGGCAGCTTTCGCTTCCGCCCGTAGCTGTGCCAGCTCATGTTCCAGCTTACGATGCGCATCTGCCGCCTCCTGAGCCCGCTGCGCTTCCTCTTCCGCCCGCTGTGCCGCTTCCGCTGCTTCCTGTTCACGACGTGCAATCTCATTTTCTGCACGCTGTCTGGCCTCATCGGCCATTTGCGCCCGTTCAGCCTCTTCTTCAG
>JAUWLO010000101.1 GCA_030613605.1 Gammaproteobacteria bacterium
GATTGTTTATGATGGCTTCGCTTGCGCTCAATTTTTACCGGTGGTTTGGGTTTAGCAAGAAGTTCGGCTGTAATCCTGCCTTTGGGAATCTCATGGCCAATGAATTCCTGGATGTCGGTCAATGAAAACGCGTAGTCCTCACAGGCAAAGCTAATCGCATCACCGCTGGCCCCGGCACGGGCCGTACGACCGATACGATGCACATAATCTTCCGCATCCTGGGGTAAATCATAATTAATAACATGGCTGACAGCCGGAATATGCAGTCCGCGGGCGGCCACATCAGTAGCCACCATAATTGCCAGCTTGCCCTGCTGAAACTCTTCCAGCAGTCGCATACGTTTATTTTGGGGAACATCACCAGACAACAGGGCAGAGTTAAAACCATTACCCTCAAGAAAACTCCAGATTTTTTCCGCGGCCCGTTTGGTATTCACAAAAATAATGGTACGCGTCGGGTCCATATGATGAAGCAAGCCAATCAACAGGGGAATTTTTTCATCGTTGGCAGGGCCATAAACAATTTCTTCGATATTTTCACCGGTCACCCTGTCCGGCTCCACACTCACGGTTACCGCATCATGCATGTGCTCATAAGCCAGCTCTGCCACACGCTGGGGCATGGTGGCGGAAAAACACAGGTTAAGTCGCTCCGCTGGCGGCGGCATACGTCGCATCATGTAGCGGATGTCATCAATGAAACCCAGATCAAACATGCGGTCGGCTTCATCCAGAACCATCGCCTGAATCGCCTTGAGGTCATAGACTTTTTGTTTGAAATAATCGATTAGTCGGCCGGGAGTGCCGACAAGAATATCGACACCCTCTCCAATATCGTTGCGCTGCTGCTCATAGCCGGCGCCACCATAAACCACCCGTAACTGAAAATTACAGTTTTTGGCCAAAGGCAGGGCATCTTTATGAATCTGGATCGCCAGTTCACGGGTTGGGGCGATAATAATTGCACGCGGTTGATTACGTCGGCGATTTTCATCTGCCGGCTTATTTAGCAGGTTATGTAACACCGCCAACAAAAAAGCAGCTGTTTTACCGGTACCGGTCTGGGCCTGACCCAGCACGTCCTGCCCTTTAAGGGCCAATGGCAAGGTCTCTGCCTGAATCGGCGTACAGAAAGAAAACCCTGCTGCTTCAATGCCTTGCAGCAGGGGTTCGTCCAGATCGAGGTCTGTAAATTTGGTATCGGATAAGTGTGTATCAGTCATGGGGCAACAGAATAACAAAATTAGACAAGATTGGGGCTTGTAATTAACGGGCGATTAGGCTGAAATGCTGTAAATGTATTTTCAGTCCTGCAGATAGACTGATTTACAAATAATAATGTTAACTATTCGTTGTTGCTATTGGAGGCATATCACGTGAGCGGATCCATCGTTTACCTTACAGATGATTCTTTTGAAGCCGAGGTTGTCAATGCTGACGGACCAGTCCTGGTTGATTACTGGGCCGACTGGTGTGGACCCTGCAAAATGATCGCGCCAATTCTTGATGAAATAGCCGAAGAATATAAAGATAAAATCAAGATAACCAAACTCAACATTGATGAAAACCCTGCAACACCTCCCAAATATGGTATTCGCGGCATTCCGACCCTGATGTTATTCAAGGGCGGTAACGTAGAAGCAACCAAAGTGGGCGCGGTTTCAAAATCTCAGCTGACGGCCTTTATCGACAGCAACGTTTGATTGGCAGTTTGTAGTCCAGATAACGGGCTAGCTCACACCTTTTGACAATAGGCGAATAAAAAGGCGAACAAAATCGCCCGCTTAAACATGGTAAGCTGGACGACACGGTTTTTACGTGCTACTTTAAACGCAAGTTACAAAATAATTACACCAGACATTGGGTAGGCGTTCTGCCAACCCCTTTTCAAACAAACTAGATTTTTATAACAACCTTTGTATAGCAACCTAAAGAAGCATCCGAATACGTTAACCACGGGCAAATCACCCTTTTACCAATCCACCGAAAAAACTAATACTTAATTACAAAACTTATTGTGTGACCATTTTTACCTGAAATTTTTCTAAACAGGCATGCCCAATAGAAAAATGTCAGAAAAAAATACCTTTCAGGCATAAATCCAACGGCTTTATGATGCTGGCTCACCTAATTAGTTCCTACGAACCCACCTCGAAGTCACTAAAACTATGAATCTAACCGAACTCAAACAAAAAACCGCCTCCGAATTAAACGAACTTGCACAGGAAAGTGGCGTGCAGGGAATGTCCCGAGCACGAAAACAGGACATCATCTTTGCGTTGCTAAAAGCACACGCTAAAAACGGCGAAGATATTTTTGGCGATGGGGTGCTGGAAATTCTCCAGGATGGTTTTGGTTTTTTACGTTCGGCAGATAGCTCATACTTGGCGGGGCCGGATGATATTTATGTTTCACCCAGTCAGATTCGCCGCTTTAGCTTACGTACCGGCGATACCATCTCTGGAAAAATTCGCCCCCCCAAAGACGGTGAGCGTTATTTTGCACTGCTCAAGGTTGCCGAAATTAATTTTGATGCGCCGGAAAATGCAAAAAACAAAGTTCCTTTTGAAAGCCTGACACCACTATTCGCTAACGAGCGCCTCCAACTGGAAGTAGGAAATGGCAGCACTGAAGATTTAACCGCACGTGTTATCGATATGGCATCACCGGTGGGTAAAGGCCAGCGTGGCCTTATCGTTTCCCCGCCGAAATCTGGCAAAACCATGATGCTGCAATACATAGCGCAAAGCATCGCCCACAATCATCCAGAATGTATTCTTATTGTTCTTCTTATCGACGAACGGCCAGAGGAAGTCACCGAGATGGCGCGATCGGTTCGTGGTGAGGTTGTTTCCAGCACCTTTGATGAACCCGCCAGTCGTCATGTGCAAGTAGCCGAAATGGTTATCGAAAAAGCTAAACGTCTGGTTGAGCACAAAAAGGATGTCGTGATCCTATTAGACTCTATTACTCGTCTGGCGCGTGCCTATAACACGGTTATCCCGTCATCCGGCAAAGTGCTTACCGGCGGTGTAGATGCTAACGCCCTGCATCGACCCAAACGCTTCTTTGGTGCTGCTCGCAACATTGAAGAAGGCGGCAGCCTCACAATTCTTGCCACCGCCCTGGTCGATACCGGCTCTCGCATGGATGATGTTATTTACGAGGAATTCAAGGGTACCGGTAATATGGAAGTGCATCTTGATCGTCGAATTTCTGAAAAACGTATTTATCCTGCCATCGACATTAATCGTTCTGGCACACGGCGTGAAGAACGTCTGATAAAGCCTGATGACCTGCAAAAAATATGGATCCTGCGAAAATTACTCCACCCTATGGATGAAATTGCCGCTATTGAGTTTTTACTGGATCGCCTAAAAGACACTAAAACCAATGATGAATTTTTTGCGTCGATGAAACGATAATCAAAATACAATTGGAAATTAAGAGTGCCGTTAAAGCAAAGCTTATCAAAGACACTCTAGTTTAATCCCCAGTAAATTTTCTGAAAAACAAACACACATGAACCACCGTTTAATCATTATTTTAATGGTATGCAGCGCTTTATTCTTAAGCGCCTGCTCACGTGAATACAACACAGAACTCATGAATGCGTCTAAAGGCGGCGATGACAATGCTGTACAAAATGTTCTAGCACGTGGCGCGGATGTAAACGAGAAAAGCAACAAAGGTAAAACGGCATTAATGTTTGCAGCTTCAGAAGGGCACGCCAAGGTATTACGCACATTAATTGAGCACGGTGCAAAAATAGACATCGCTGACAATTACGGTACAACAGCCCTGATCGTTGCCTCTACTGCCGGACATGATGAAGTTGTGGCCTTGTTACTGGAACACAATGCCAACCCCGTTGCGAGGGATAATAGTGGTAGCTCACCGCTGGTTAACGCGGTTTATTTTGGACACACCAAAACTGTATCGCTATTGTTGCCCCGGCAAAAAAACCTGGATAAACAGGATGGAGAAGAATTACTACTGCTCGCGTCTGGCCTGGGTCATAACGACATAATCAACGTAATGATTGATTACGGTATCAGTGCTAATGCCCGCGGGCTCAAACAACGTACCGCGCTGATGGCGGCGGCGGCTTTTGACCGAGCGGAAACGGCAAAAATACTGTTGGCTAGAGGCGCAAACCCGGATGCCCGGGATGAAGACGGAAACACCGCCCTGGATGTTGCAAAAGACAGGGGCAGCGATAAAGTCCTGGCATTACTTGGACAACACTAGTTAGCGCGATTCTTCGTCCGTCACTTTTTCTGGCCTCACACCCATCACTTCACTCCAGCGCTTGGGTGTCCCTTCATGAGGGACACTGTGGCATCGTTCGCAAGTCCACAGTGCAAAAGCCACTTTGTCGTGGCATCGCCCACAATGCTCACCTGCAAGAATTCCATCCATCGAAGGATTATTGGCGCCTTTTTTCTGAATAAAGATTGCAGGATGACAATTGGAACATGCCAACCATTTAGTGTGGGCAAGATGGGGAAATTTCACCCAGGGCATCTGACCGGTATCCTTGAACATAATATCCATATCAAGGGGCATCATTTCAGCCTTACCCAGAATGTCCACGCGGGGATCAATAATCCCCAGTTCCAGTGCTTTCACCCAGTCCACAGCACCGCGGCGATCCAGAGGGAATGAGCTCATAGCTTCAGCAGGCTCCTGCAAAGCACTTATCGCAGTATTTTTAGGGTCATGGATGCCATCCGTCGCCAGCAACTCTGTTTTCACTTCCGTGGCAAATACGCGATTATCACGCCAGCGTTTACCAATACCCACACCACTATCCACCTCATACTGTGCACCACGGGTCGCAGATTGACGACCAGGAGAGCATGACGACAAAAACTGCACCACGATAGCCGCTGCAATAAGGGTAAAAATTAAACCGCGTAACATTTTACTTCTCCCATTTTCTTTTCCTGGTGACTACCTAACCTTTAATCACAAACGTTACTTCGCACCAGCTTGCTGTAAAAGCTTTATAATCTCAGCGTAATCTTCATTACGCGCAACCGCCATCGCCGTTCGACCATCATTTGCCTTTGCATTAACATCGGCACCCTTCGCGATTAATTCCCTAACAACATTTTTATGTTGACGGTTTACAGCCCACAATAATGCTGTCCAGCCATTTTTTTCTGTAGTGTTGATATTCGCATTTCGATTTAACAATAACTGCACAGCTGCAATATTACCTTTCGCCGCGGCACGCATTAATGCCGTCCAGCCATCAGCATCCTGATAATTGATATCGGCTCCGGCATCCAGCAATACTGCCATGGTTGCTGTCTCGTTTTGTTTGGCCGTGTGCATCAGAGCTGTCCAGCCATAGTTATTTTTCTCATCCACCTCTGCGCCTTTTTCCAGAGAAAGACGCACAGCCACAGGGTCACCCGACATGGCCAGTTTCATTAACTCCGTATTGCCATCACAGGCGCTGAGCAACCCCAATAACATCAGCCATATGCTTAAGCTTACCCATTGTTTTGCAGTCTGATTCACGATTTATCCCCATCCCAACCATTCTTTTTTTTCATTTAAGGTGCTGTTTACAGCAAACGGGAAAAATTGTAGCAATTCATGAAGCTTGAGCATAGGCAGCAAGGCTTGTCTCGGTTAAAATATCACCCTCTCATGGCTTCTATACCCTGTCCACATTGCCAAGCAAAATCATTTACCTGGTGGGATAATTACCGCGCAGGCAAGTGGATGCTGCTCAAATGCCCTGAGTGTGGGGGGCGGGTTTGCGCCCAGCCCATCGTATTGGGGGTGCTCTATTTTCTTTATGTCTGGGATGTCATGCTTTTCGGGTACCTGGCCTATCTCGATTCGCTCTGGTATCTCGCCGTGATGGTCGTTGGCTGGCTCATACTCGATTATTTCGCTATATATGTGCCCTTGTCACCACTACGTGCCAAACCTGATCCCTCAAGCCAAAACCCACCCAAAGGCCATGAGTGATTATCTGATCGTTGGCGGTGGCCTTATCGGCCTGTTGACGGCTCGCGTCCTGAACGAGAGAGGCGCCAGCGTCACAATGATAGAACGTGGTCAATTTGGCCAGGAGGCCTCCTGGGCCGGGGGCGGTATTGTTTCCCCCCTCTCTCCCTGGAAATACCCCAAAGCGGTTAACACCCTGGCGCAGTGGAGCCAGCCCAAATACCGTGAGCTCGCCCAACAACTCCAGCAAAATACCGGCATCGACGTGGAGTGGGAAAAAAGTGGCTTGCTCATACTGGATGAAGACCAGACCGATGCGGCGCTCACCTGGTCAAAGGAGTCAGGCTGCAATCTCTCTATTGTTGATGCCGCTGAAGCCCACGATATAGAACCCGCTGCCTGTACCGATCAGCAAAGCGCCATCTGGATGCCCGATGTGGCACAGATACGCAATCCTGTTTTTATCAAAGCGCTGCTGCAGGAATTACAAAACAGCGGTGTACGCATGACCACGAACACCGAGGTGACTCACTTGCTGACCAAACAAGGTCGCATCGATGGGGTGCGCACTGAGCACAGTGAAATCATGGCGGACAATGTCATCATCGCCTGTGGTGCATGGAGCGCAAAGTTACTCAAAGAGCTTGGGCAGGGATTACCCGTGGTGCCGGTACGTGGGCAAATGATTCTTTATCGCGCCAAACCTGGTCAATTAAATCGCATTATTCTCAAGGAAGGTCACTACGCCATCCCTCGCCGCGATGGTCGGATACTGGTTGGCAGCACCATGGAAGATGTGGGCTTCGACAAGGCCATCACCGAAGAAGCCCGCGAGGAGCTCGATGCCACCGCCAAACAACTGGTACCCATGCTGGCTAACGCCCGTATCGAACGCCATTGGTCCGGTTTACGCCCGGGTTCGCCTACCGGTGTGCCTTTTATTGGTCCCCACCCGAACGTGGAGGGGCTCTTCATCAACGCTGGCCATTACCGCAATGGTGTGGTGATGGCGCCAGCATCAGCCGAGCTCATGGCAGATATTCTTCTCAAACGTCCTACCACCGTGGTTGACCCCAAACCCTACAGCCTCGATGGGCGACTCAGCGCCGCCTAGCTCGTATAATCGCACCACTGTATTTTGATTAAACGCGCAGCGGGTTCATATAATTAACGCCGGAGTAGCTCAGTCGGTAGAGCACTTCACTCGTAATTAGTAGGTCTGGAATAGATAACG
>JAUWLO010000214.1 GCA_030613605.1 Gammaproteobacteria bacterium
ACCGATAAAGCAAGCCGTGAAGCTATTAAAAATCGATTGGCTAACGAGTTGGCTGCCAACGTTGAAAACAATATGATGGCGACATTAAGGAGCCAGGCAAGCATTAGTGTGCAGCAAGACGAGCTTTGATTTTTCAGGTAAAGCAGATGAGTTGTGAGCTGATTCTATAAAAATTACAGTTCCAGTAAACACCAAGTAAGAATAGTCAGGAAGGGGGCGGATTTTTATCATGGGGTTATTCAGATCATTAACAACTATTAAACTTCACTGGCAAATTCTTATTGCGCTTGGCCTGGCAGTGATCGCGGGTTCTCTTACAGGAACCGAAGCCAGTCTCTTCGGTGTTGTCTTTTACGACGTTTATAATTTTATTGGCACGTTGTTTCTCAATGCGCTGAAAATGATCATTGTTCCTTTGATCGTCTCTTCAATTATTGTGGGTATAGCCGGAATTGGTTCGAGTAGTGCGCTTGGTCGTTTGGGTGGCAAGACGGTACTGTATTACATGGCCACCAGCCTGATGGCGATCCTGATTGGCTTGCTATTGGTGAACCTGGTTGCGCCGGGCGTGATTGATGGCCAGCCGGCTAAAGACATCATTGGTTTGACGGGTGACATAGAGTCCATCCAAAACAAAGTGGAAGGCCGGGGTGCCGGTGATATTGTCGAAGTCTTTTTGCGCATGGTGCCGACCAATATCGTTGCAGCGGCAGCCAATGGCCAAATGCTGGGATTGATCTTTTTTAGTCTGTTGTTCGGTTTTTTCCTTACCAAAGTACAGGAGGCTTATGCCGAGTCACTGTTCAATTTCTGGCAGGGCACTTATGAGGTGATGATGTTAATCACCGACTGGGTAATGAAGTTTGCCCCAATTGGTGTTTTTGGTCTGGTTGCCAAAGTTGTTGCGAGCACAGGCCTTGCGGCCTTTGTGCCGTTGTTATGGTTTTTCCTCACGGTTATTTTCGCGTTGCTGGCGCATTTCCTTATTATTATGCCGCTGTTGTTGAAGGTTGTCGGCAGAGTCAATCCGTGGCGACACTACCGTGCCATGGCGCCTGCCTTATTAACGGCATTTTCAACCAGCTCATCTGCAGCCACGTTGCCGTTAACGATTGAATGCGTCGAAAAAAATGCCGGTGTCTCCAATCGTACTTCCAGTTTTGTGCTGCCATTGGGCGCGACCATTAATATGGATGGTACGGCCTTATATGAATGCGTGGCCGCAATGTTTATTGCACAGGCTTACGGTATTGAACTGGGTTTTGCGACCCAGTTCACCATTGTGCTGGTGGCCCTGTTAACGTCCATTGGTGTGGCAGGTATTCCATCGGCAAGTTTAGTGGCGATATCCATTATTCTGGCTACTATTGGATTGCCCGCTGAGGCGATTGGTTTGATTCTGGTAGTGGATCGAATCCTCGATATGTGTCGAACCACGGTCAATGGCTTTAGTGATTCATGCGGAGCGGTGATTATAGCCCGCAGTGAAGGTGAGGAAGATATTTTGACCAAACGGCCAGAAACGCTGCCGGTCTGACTAATACCGCCATTCCATACCGCCATTCCGGCTCGCGCCGGAATACCCCATGGGCTACACGGAGCAGGCCCTGAAGAAAAAACCTTGTTGAGTTTTCCGCTGGTCTTTCTCTAGTCTAACGATCCCATGCCAGTAATGTTGTAACCACCATCGACGTAGGTAATTTCACCGCTAATACCGGAAGCAAGATCCGAGCACAGGAAGGCTGCCGCATTTCCCACTTCTTCTATGGTGACATTGCGACGCAGCGGTGTGTTCTGTTCGCTGTACTTGAGCATGGATCTGAAGTTTTTAATGCCAGCCGCCGCCAGGGTACGGATGGGGCCCGCTGAAATGGCATTCACACGGATGTTCTCTGGCCCAAGGCTGGCGGCCATGTAACGCACGTTGGCTTCCAGACTGGCTTTGGCGAGTCCCATGACGTTGTAATTGGGTAATACGCGCTCAGCGCCCAAATAGCTCAGGGTTAGTAGAGCGGCATTACGGCCCTGCATCATGTTACGGCCCGCCTTGGCCAGGGCTGCAAAGCTATAGGAGCTGATTTCGTGGGCCATGTTGAAGCCCTTGCGTGTTACGCTGTCGAGATATTCGCCTTCCAGTTCCTCACGTGGCGCATAGGCGACGGAGTGAATGATGATGTCCAGGTGATCCCAGTAATCATCGAGTTTTTCAAAAACGGCGTCGATTTGCTCATCACTGGAGACATCGAGGGGCAGGGTGATGTCTGAATCGCACTCTCCGGCCAGTTTTTCCACTCGCCCCTGAAGTTTGTCATTTTGGTAGGTAAAGGCCAGATCAGCGCCTTCCCGGTGCATGGCCTGCGCAATACCCCAGGCGATTGAGCGGTTGCTGGCGCAACCGACGATGAGTGCTTTTTTGCCGTCTAAAAATCCCATGATGAAACACCTTTTATGTAGAGTTTCTTGTTGATTAGTTTGTTATATTTTGTCACTAACCAGTTAAGTAGTAAGCATATTATACGCAATGGTGGTATAAAAGTGTTACGTTTTGTTCGGGCCATTTTCTCAGAGAAGAGGGCCAGACAATGGCAGTTACCATAGTAGCTGCCATGGTAACTTAAAAACAGTATTCAGGAATTGAGAGGTGATCATTGAATCAGACAGTTAGGAAATGGGAAACCTGAGTGGTCTGTCAGGACGTTCGTAATCCATTTTTTTGTTTAATTCTACTGGTTAGCCTGCTGCTGGCAGGTTGTGGCGACGCCAACTGGAACAGCCCGTACTCAGCTGCCGAAAATAGTGAGAATATTTACTATTCCTCCTTCAGCAATCGACCCAAACATCTGGATCCGGCGCAATCCTATAGTTCCAACGAAATTGTATTTACCGGACAAATCTACGAGCCACCCCTGCAGTATCATTTTTTGAAGCGCCCTTATTCCCTGATCCCACTGTCGGCCACAGAAGTTCCTAGACCCTATTTTTTAGATAAAGGCGGCAAACGCCTGGCGGAGAATGTGTCGCGAGACCAGATTGTCTACAGCGTTTATGAAATCCATATTCAACCAGGCATTCAATACCAGCCCCATCCTGCTTTCGCCAAAGATACCAGCGGCAAATCTTTGTATCTTGATTTGAATCCGGAAGATCTGGCCGATCGAAATGCGTTAAGTGATTTTAACGAGACGGGTACCCGCGAATTGATCGCGGCAGATTATGTGTACCAGATTAAACGCCTGGCGCATCCGAAATTACATTCACCCATCTTTGGTTTGATGACCGAATACATTGTTGGCCTGAAGGAATATTCAAAGACATTGCGCGATGTCGTTAAAACGAATGAGAGTGAGGGCAGGAAAAACCAGTTACTCGATCTGCAACAGTATCCAAAGTCGGGCGTGGAGGTAGTGGATCGTTACACCTAACGAATAAAACTTTATGGCGAGTATCCGCAGTTTGTGTACTGGCTGGCGATGCCGTTTTTTGGGCCTATCCCTCCCGAAGCCGAGCAGTTTTATTCCCAACCAGGCATGAAAGAGAAAAATATCACCCTGGACTGGTATCCGGTGGGGACCGGACCCTACATGCTCACCGTTAATAATCCCAATCGACAAATGGTGCTGGAACGTAATCCTAACTTTCATGGTGAAAATTACCCAGCCGAAGGTGAAACTTCGGATGAAGCAGCAGGTTTGCTGGTGGAT
>JAUWLO010000282.1 GCA_030613605.1 Gammaproteobacteria bacterium
CATCAACACCGATGCCCATGATGCCAGCCAACTGGATCTGTTACATTTTGGAGTTGCCACGGCTCGTCGTGGCTGGGTGCAGGCAGAACACGTCATTAACACTTGGCAGGCTGAACGCCTGTTTACCTGGTTGAAAACGCGAGGGTCGGAGAAGTAGCGAGGTTACCAGAGTGGGTTTTCTGAAAATTCGCATAGCGCAGCTGCGGCGCACTTCGCCGGAAATGTGACCATAGTCTCTGGTGTTGATAAAGGACGTTTTATAACAAAGTTCGTTGCACATTTATTCACTGACGACTTAACTTAAGTCTTTGAGTTAGATATAGATATGTTTACCTTGACACTTCCAAGTACTGCGTGGTAAACTTTTTCCATCTTATTCAAAAAGGAGGCGCACAGTTTATGCACAACCGCATCATTGAACTTCTTCGAATTGAATATCTGTTTGTGCGCCTGCTGACTGCTTTTTAGTTCTTTTCTTCCATTATTATTGAAGACAGCCACGGGTGCGCTCTTCCACCCCGTGGTTTTTTAGTTAAGCTATCGGCTGCCAGAATTTCGTGTAAGCTGGGCTTGGCTGACAAATGTTATTGTTGTGCTTTTACAGACCGCGGGTCATCCCGTGGTCTTTTTCTTTACCAGGAGGTGTCCTATGTTTGAAATCGTTTATTTGCTTGAAACCGATAATGATGGCGAGGCAGTTTTTGGCTGTAGTGAAATAAAACTCTGCGAACTCTGTGGCTTTGCGGTGAAAAACATTGAGGGGTATCCGGTAAAGCGACAACTAGAAATATTGGGTTATGCCGATATCGGCACCCCCCACTTAAAAGGAAAACACCAATGCACACAACAAGTGCTAACAATCCAGGTTTAGAAAGTCCTGGTTACAAGAAAACAATTGGAAATTACTTGGTTCACACAGAAAGAAGGATAGTGAACTGTTTAAATCACAAATTATTTAAAACGATCAGAGGAATAAGATGCCTAAACTTAATCCAAACCTTTTCTTAGACGATGAATTTGAAGTATACGCCGACCGCCGCCAGCATCGGCTCGCCAGTTACAAACCCAACTATAACCCTAAGGGATCTCCGGACGAGATGATATATGAAATGACCGCTTATACTGGTGAAAATCTTGACTTCAGCTACAACGCTTCACGCCATGAGCGCGAGTGGATCCTCAACTCGCTCTCAGGTTTCTACGATCAGCAGTGGTTCGACGATGTGTTACGCGTGCTTAAAGGTGGTAAAGAGGCCTCGGTTTACCAGTGCAGTTCTAACGCCACTACGGGTACTGACTTCCTTGCCGCTAAGATCTACCGGCCGCGCAGGTTCCGCAACCTGAAGAACGACCACCTGTACCGCGAAGGGCGGGTAAGACTGGATGCTGACGGCAATCAGATTATCAATGGAGGCATGCATCATGCTATGAACAGTCGCAGTACATACGGTTTGCAGCTTTTACATACATCCTGGATCGAGCATGAGTACCAGGCGTTGCAGATCCTGCATGCAGCCGGCGCGGACGTGCCCACGCCTTACGTCCGTGGGGATAACGCCATACTGATGGAATATATTGGTGGCCCCCATATGCCGGCACCCACGATGAACAGCATAGACCTGGAGGGGGATGAAGCCCGATCACTTTTTGAGCGTGTTCTAGGCAATATCGAGATCATGTTAGCTAACGACCGAATTCACGGTGATCTATCTGCATATAATATATTGTACTGGAATGGAGAAATTACCCTGATCGATTTCCCACAAGCGATACATCCCGATGAAAACCGCAATGCATTCAGGATCTTTGAGCGAGATGTCACTAGGATCTGCGAGTACTTCGAACGGCAGGGTGTACGCTCCAACCCCCGCAAAATTGCCGCAGATATGTGGACGGCTTTTAATCACCGCTTGATGCCGGATGTGCACCCCGGGTTGTTGGATGATGGAAACGAGGATGATATGGTCTACTGGCAAAGGTACGGGAATCCTGAGGAGTGATGCGAAATGATATCCAAGCTTAATCAGCAGGATTGCGAGAGAGTGCAAACTCTTTTAAAAGGAATGGAATACAACCTGGTTATGTCCGCCGTTTTAGCGGGGACCAGCCCTGGGCAGGTCTATGTGGATGAAGTTGTAGACCCGCAGGCAGCCTTTTTGTGTACCGTGGAGGGTTATTACGTAATAGGGGTAGCCTCAAACGCAGCTTTTAACCAGGCTCTGAACGAGTTGATTTTGACGAAGTTTTTTGGTGGTGATACAGTGCGAGGGGATGAGACTGATTTCGCCTTGTATTACCATCCTGAAATCTGGGAAGACCAGATGGGGGTTATCTTCAAAGGAAAGCATCCCATTAAAGAATACCGGAGACATTATGCATGTAGGGATGTTAAGGTGGACTGGGTAGATCAAATCCCTCCCGGCTATCGGTTGGTGCGCGTCGATGGCAAATTTCTGGCGAAGACCCGTTTGAGAAATTTTAGCGCAGTTGCTGGCTGGATAAACACCAACTGGAATTCCGTCGACGAATTCCTAAAGATGGGTAGGGCTTTCTGTTTGTTGCATGATGAAGTAATTGCCAGTTGGTGCGTCGCAGACTGTGTCAGCGGGGATATCTGTGAAGTTGGTATCCATACCGATCCGGAATATCGCAGGCAAGGGTTGGGTACGTTAAC
>JAUWLO010000248.1 GCA_030613605.1 Gammaproteobacteria bacterium
CAAGGTTTAGCGAACGGGGAGTTTTCATCCGAGGAGCTTACACGTGCGTACCTAAACCGTATTGAAACATTTGGGGCTGACCTTAATGTGCTGGTTACGTTAACTGCAGATGAAGCGATAACTGAAGCGCGTGCCGCAGACCAGCTCATAAAAAACGGGAAAGCCGGTTCTTTGACAGGAATACCGATGATGCACAAAGACATCTTTTGTACCGAAGGGGTTAAAACATCCTGTGGCTCAAAGATGCTGGATAATTTTATCGCGCCTTACGATGCTGCCGTGGTGAGTAATTTTAGAGAGGCCGGTATGCCCATGATGGGTAAAACCAATATGGATGAGTTCGCGATGGGTTCCTCCAATGAAACCAGTTATTACGGCCCGGTAAAGAATCCCTGGGACAAAGAAACAGTGCCTGGAGGTTCTTCCGGTGGCTCGGCATCAGCGGTCGCGGCGCGTTTAACGCCTATGGCAACCGGCACTGATACAGGTGGTTCCATTCGTCAGCCGGCTGCACTTTGCGGTATTACCGGAATTAAACCAACGTATGGTCGTGTGTCGCGATACGGCATGATTGCCTTTGCGTCGAGTCTTGATCAGGCGGGGCCAATGACGCGTAGCGCAGAAGATGCTGCGTGGATGTTAAATGTCATGGCAGGCTTCGATGAGCGCGACTCCACTAGCGTTGAAAAAGATGTGCCGGACTACACCGCAGAGCTTGGCAATAAGCTGAATGGTTTGAAAATTGGTTTACCTAAAGAATATTTTAGTGAAGGTCTGAGCGATCAGGTTCGCGGTGTTGTGGATGCCGCTATCGACGAGTACAAAAAACTCGGTGCTGAAATTGTAGAAATCAGTTTGCCGAATTCGGGTTTATCGGTGCCAACTTATTATGTGGTTGCGCCTGCGGAATGTTCTTCTAACCTGTCACGTTTCGATGGCGTGCGTTTTGGTTATCGCTGCAAAGATCCGCAAGACCTTGAGGATCTTTACAAACGTTCGCGAGGCGAAGGTTTTGGTGCTGAAGTGAAACGCCGCATTATGATTGGTACCTACGCTTTATCGGCAGGTTATTACGATGCTTATTACCTGAAAGCGCAGCGGTTGCGTCAGTTGATTAGTGATGATTTCAAACAGGCCTTTGAAAAGGTGGATGTGATCATGGGGCCCACTGCACCGGATGTGGCGTTTAAGATTGGTGAAAAGACCAGCGATCCAGTCAGCATGTACCTCTCGGATATCTACACCATTGCCACTAATCTGGCCGGTCTGCCGGGCATGTCGATTCCTGCGGGTTTTGTGGCAGGCAACTCTTTATCAGGTAACCAGGGCGATATGCCGGTGGGTTTGCAGATTATTGGCAATTATTTTGATGAATCACGTTTGCTGAATGTGGCGCATCAGTATCAACAAAATACAGACTGGCATACGCGTATGCCGGTTGGCTTTGAATAGGAATAACGTTAATGGCATGGGAAGTTGTCATCGGGCTGGAGATTCACGCTCAGCTTGCTACCAAAAGTAAGATATTTTCCGGTGCATCTACTGCCTATGGTGCTGAGCCTAATACGCAGGCTTGCGCAGTAGACTTGGGTTTGCCTGGTGTGCTTCCGGTCTTGAACAAAGAAGCCGTGCGCATGGCGGTCAAGTTTGGTTTGGCGATTGATGCAGATGTATCACGCCGTTCAGTATTTGCACGCAAGAATTATTTTTATCCTGATTTGCCCAAGGGTTACCAGATTAGTCAGATGGAGTTACCGATTGTTGGTGAAGGTAAGCTGGAAATTGAACTGGAAGATGGTTCAACTAAAGTTATTGGTATTACTCGCGCACACCTGGAAGAAGATGCCGGTAAATCCTTGCATGGAGAATTTCAGGGCATGACCGGTATCGATCTTAATCGTGCGGGCACACCGTTATTGGAAATTGTTTCTGAACCCGATATGCGTTCAGCCAAAGAAGCCGTTGCGTATATGAAAAAGATTCATTCCCTGGTTCAGTACCTGGAAATATGTGACGGCAATATGCAGGAAGGATCCTTTCGTTGTGATGCTAATGTTTCAGTTCGGCCGATGGGCCAGGAAGAATATGGAACTCGTGCTGAGCTAAAAAACATTAACTCCTTCCGTTTTGTAGAAAAGGCTATAGAAATAGAAGTAGAGCGGCAAATTGATGTGATTGAAGGCGGGGGCAAGGTGGTTCAGGAAACCCGCCTGTACGACTCTGATAAAAATGAAACACGTTCCATGCGCAGCAAGGAAGAGGCTAACGATTATCGTTATTTCCCTGACCCGGATTTACTGCCTGTGGTCATCGAAGAAAGTTTTCTTGGTGAGGTGAGATCCACATTGCCGGAGTTGCCTGACGAGAAAAAGAGTCGCTTTATCGACCAGTTTGGATTAAGTGCTTACGATGCGACAGTGTTAACTGCTAACCGAGATTTGGCAAAATATTTTGAAGCCGTTGTTGATGCAGCGAAGGGCGAGGCCAAGTTATCGTCAAACTGGGTGACGGGTGAATTAACTGCTGCGTTGAACAAAGCTGGTTTTGGAATTAATGATAGTCCGGTGGATGCGGCGGTGTTGGGTGGCATGATTAAACGCATTAGCGATAACACTATCTCTGGAAAAATTGCCAAAGAAGTATTTGAGGCCATGTGGAATGGTGAGGGTGATGCTGACACGATTATTGAATCAAAAGGCCTGAAACAAATTACGGACTCTAGTGCCATTGAGCCCGTCATCGATGAGATTATTGCCAATAATTCTGGGCAGGTGGAACAGTACCGTGCGGGTAAAGATAAATTGTTCGGCTTCTTTGTGGGTCAGGTGATGAAGGCGACCCAGGGTAAGGCCAATCCGCAACAGGTTAATGAACTACTTAAGAAAAAACTGAGCGGCTAATATTTTTTATTACAAGAAGTGGTTGCCAGAACTAGCTGTCAGGAAGCCGCATCTTTTATTGGCGGCTGGAAATGTTCTTCACTGCTGTAAATAACAACTCGATTACGTCCTTTGTGCTTGGCTGAATAAAGTGCCTTGTCTGCCTGGAAAAGCAGGTTTGTTAATGCAGATTCCGGTGGCAACTTGTTATCAGCATGACTGACACCAATGCTGGCTGTCATGGTGATGATGATTTGTTCAGACGAAAATGGGTGTTTTGATAGGGAATGGTTGATTTTTTTCGCTAACA
>JAUWLO010000071.1 GCA_030613605.1 Gammaproteobacteria bacterium
GTTAAATCTTCCTGCAAAGCCGGTGTTTGCCAAAGCTGCATGATGGTGGCACACGAAGGTGAACCTCCCGAGAAATCTCAAACTGGCCTGAAAAGTGTGCTCAAGGCACAGAACTATTTCCTTGCCTGTGCCTGCGTACCAAAAAACGATATTCATGTTGGCCTGCCTGATAAGAACCTCATTGAAATCGAAACCACCATCCAGGCCGTTGACCTGCTGAATCCTGAAGTGGTTCGGTTGCGTCTGGTCCGTCCAGAAAATTATGAATATTATCCTGGACAATATTTAACACTGACTAACCCACATGATGTAAGTCGCAGTTATTCCATCGCCAGCGTACCTGCCGAAGAAGATTACATAGAACTTCATATTCGACGTGTTCCTGACGGGCAGATGAGTGGCTGGGCACATACTGAAGCCAAAACCGGGGATACTGTCCATATCTCCCAAGCTCATGGCGAATGCTTTTACATACAGAATGATCCGCAACAACCCCTGCTGCTGGTTGGAACAGGGTGCGGACTCGCACCGCTCTACGGAATTGTTAGAGAGGCGTTACGCCAGGGTCACAGCGGCCCAATCCATCTTTATCACGGCAGTCGCACACTGAGCGGCCAACTGACATCCAATGGCCTGTATCTGGTGGATGAGTTGCGAGCACTGGAACAATCCTGCGACCATTTTTTCTATCACCCCTGCATATCACGAGGGCATGTGCCTGAAAATATGCGCCAGGGACGTGCCAACGACATGGCATTAGAAGATCATAAAAGTCTGACGGGATGGGCTGTCTATTTATGCGGGCAGGAGGATATGGTTAAAACGACGAAGACAAAGGCCTATCTCGCGGGGGCTAACCTGCAAAATATTTACGCTGACCCCTTCATCGTCACGCCCTCGTGTTAGCTTGTTCGCTTCGAACACCTACACCAACACTTAAACAACATCTGAAATAACGCAACCAACAATAACGGCATAACCGCGTTTGTTAGTGGAGAGGTAAACTAAACTCCTCCATCACCATGTTTTCCATCCAGGTGAATGCTTCTTCCAGACCCGGCTGATTAAAGAGCACCATTAGCACCACCCACTTGACCTGTTCAAGGTCAATATCGGGAGATTCAAGAGCCATTATCCGGTCGATGACCAGTTCCCGACTCGCGCTATCCAGTACACCCATTTGTTCCAGGAACATGAGAAAACCCCGGCATTCTATATCCAGTTTTTTCTCTTCAGTGGGGCTGAACACACGAATTGAGCGAGCCGTCAGTGCGGGGCGGAGGCTATCTCCATCCTGCATGATGGCCAGGTCTTCTAACCAGGCAAAAGCCTTGTTTATCTCAGTGCTAAGAAAGCCTGCTTCTCTGAGCTGGGTTTTGAGGGTTTCAGGATCCGCTTCGACAGCGGTGTCATCGTCCATATAGTTCTCGAACAAATACATCAATACGTCGAGCACGTCTTCTTTCATGGGCACCTACTTTTAGGGTTAGTGAAAAAACCCTGGTCATTCCGGCTGTAAAGACCGCCGGTTGATGTGACGCGTCCTTGCAATTCCAGTGATAACAGCATGGATGAAACCTTCTCCGGCGTCAATCCACATCGTTCCACCAATACGTCAATGGATATGGGCTCAAAACCCATTTTTTCAATGACAGGATCCTGAGTATTGGCGCTATCTGCATTCACCTGGTCCGCAGCTTTCAGTTCCTGGGCTATCCCTTCCAACGCCAGAGAGGCCAACGGGCCCAGCTCCTCCAGTATGTCCGTGATGTTTTCAACCAGTTTAGCGCCTTGTCTTATTAACGCATGACAACCACGAGACAAAGGATTGTGTATGGAACCCGGAATGGCAAAGACTTCTCGCCCCTGCTCAGAGGCAAGCCGGGCGGATATCAACGAGCCGCTTTTCAGAGCAGCTTCCACCACCAACGTACCCAAACTAAGTCCGCTGATGATCCGATTACGACGAGGAAAATTACCGGCCAGCGGCGGAGTGCCCAGAGGGAATTCACTGATAATCGCCCCCTGTTCCACAATGCGATGAGCAAGCTCACGATGTCTTGCCGGGTAAATACGATCCGGCCCGGTACCGGCAACAGCCACCGTAAACCCTTCCTGTAAAGCGCCCTCGTGACTGGCAGAATCGATCCCCAGCGCCAGACCGCTGGTGATGGTCAAACCCGTTTGCGCAAGCTGGCGGGCATATTCCTGAGCAATTTGTCGCCCACCAGCACTGGGATTTCGACTACCCACAATGGCCAACTGAGGCAGAGAAAGTACTTCCGGATGACCACGCACAAACAACAGGGGAGGAGGGTCCGGGATTTCTTTTAATAGCGATGGATAAAGGGAATCCGCAAGACTCAGAATATGGCAGCCGGATTTTTCGGCCCAGAGCAGATCTTTTTCCACCCTGACCCAGTCCGGATTTTTAAAGTAGGACCGGATTTTGGCGGGCAGCCTGAAAGCTTCATCCAGCACATCATTCACGGGATTTTCAAACAACTCTCCCGGTTTAATGCCCGCTGACAAAATGCGCTGATACATGACGGCTCCAACACCGGGGGCATACAGCAATGCTAACCAATAGCGAAGTTCGTCAGGTGATGAACAGTCCTGAACTGATGAAGAGTTCTGGACTGACTGGCTGGAATTTATGTGGGAATACAGCGAACGACTCAAACGATGACCCCTCCCTGGATCAAATTTCTTCTTAATTCTTTTCAGCTCTTTGCATCAACTCTTCGCATCTGCGGTAGCCACTACAAAGCAAGCCTCACAACAGTACAGCTTAATCGCGCATAAAGCGTGGTAATAATTACGCTTTAGATATGGTGGGTTATGCCACCCTCAGGGGTTACGCACCATGTCTAGCACCTGCATATCCTGATAGGCTTCCATGACCAGGGCATAGCTCACGTGATCAAATGTTCGGTAGACCAGGGCAACGCCTGCTCTTATATCTGGTAATGTCACGATCTCACCACGATTTTTACCGTATACATCACGTACCTTTTTACCGCTCTGGAACACAGCCAGAACATGGCCTGTCTCTAGCCCATCCTGGTCACCTTTATTAATGACGATGGTCTGGTATTGGCCGATCCGTGTAAGGCCGTCGATGACCGAAATAATTTGACCTTCAATTGGTGACGAAGGCGGATGAGGAATAAAGGTTTGATCCAGACCTGAGGCCTTTTTGGGTATCAGTCGATCACCTACCAGGGTTTCACGGCTCGACTCAATAATGTTAAGCGTTGTAGGATCACCAAAATCAATCGCCCGGGCATCAGCAACATGAATAGCTTCGTACCCCAGGATATCTCCACCCGATGTACCTGGGTTGCGATAGGCTTTGCCAATCCGTAACACAGCATAAAGTGACCTGGGATCCTGCCCGGGTCGTATACCACGGGCGTAGATTCGATCTCCTGCGCCAGAAATCAAACGGCTATCCTTGCTTGATATGATGTAGGCCGCATTCTCCACTTCACTTTCACTTAACACTCTGGGCTGCCCCAGGAACTGCTGAATAGCGTTTAACGGAATAGTCGCAATAGGTGCATCAACTCGTAATGTTCGCACCTGAGGTGATAATTTATTAACACCTTGTGCCTGCGGCGTCATTTTGATCTTGGGCGCGCCACGACTGACCTTCAATATGGGTTTCCCGGCCGCGTCATATTCCAGATAAACCACATCACCGGGGTAAATCAGGTGTGGGTTTTTAATTTGGGGGTTGTAACTCCAGACTTCTGGCCAGAGCCAGGGGCTTTCCAGGAATTTGGCGGAAATATCCCAAAGCGTGTCGCCTTTCACAACGGTGTATTTATCGGGATGATCTTTTCTCAGCTTAACCACATCGGCCATTGCTGTGGATGCGCCCAACATAAACATGGTGGCGCTAAACAGTAGAATCACTAGTCCCAGGCGCTTCTTTATCGACTTAGTTATCGACATCGTCATCCCCGTCCCTCTGTTTGTCGGTTTTTGCGAGTGTAGTCGAATCATGCGTTAGACTCCAGTGATCATTGTATAAATTAAAAGATAAATTAACAGGTAAATTAACGGGTTAGGCTCAGTACTTCGGTTGGTTTTTAGTTCTCTTTCCCAACAACATAGCCAGCAAAAGGCCGGCCATGCCACTAAATAAACATTCTGACTGCCTGTATTCGGGTTTCCTTTGATATAATGTCGGCAGTAATCATCATATCTTTTGCCTGAATGGAACATTTTGAACACGATCACATGTCACTACTTGAAATAATACACTTTCCAGACCCCCGATTACGTCAAAAAGCGGCCCCGGTAGCCGTGGTGGACGATGAAATTCGGACTATTGTGGATAATTTGTTCGAAACTATGTACGCCGCACCAGGCATAGGCTTGGCGGCTGTGCAGGTCAATATTTTAAAACAAATTATCGTCATCGATATATCCGAGGACAAAAAACAACCCATTTGCCTCATCAACCCTGAAATACTGGAAAGCCAGGGTGAAGAAAAGATGGAAGAAGGCTGTCTTTCAGTCCCCGGCATCTATGAGAACGTGAAACGTGCGGCAACCATCAAGGTACGTTTTCTGGACCGTGAGGGCAAAACCATTGAAAAGGAGATCAACGGCCTGCTTGCTGTGTGTATTCAGCATGAAATGGACCATCTCGTGGGCAAGCTATTTGTGGATTACCTGTCCGAAATGAAACGTAACCGGATACGAAAAAAGCTGGAAAAAATACGCCAGCACACCCTGTGATCATTCATATTGTGGACAGCGGGGCCAATGGGCAGCACCTCCAGCCTCGTCTCAATACTTGGCTAATGATTAGAAATAAGGATTAACACAGTGAAGCATGGCTTAAAGATACTTTTTGCTGGCACCCCTGAGTTTGCTGCCGTTACCCTAAAGGCCCTGATTGACTCAGAACACGACATTGTAGCCGTCTATACCCAGCCGGACAGACCGGCAGGTCGAGGTCGTAAGCTTACCGCCAGCCCCGTGAAGGCACTGGCACTGGAACACGAATTACCCGTAGTCCAACCAGCGAGTCTAAAAGAAGCCAACGCACAAAAGGAGCTGGCCAACTGGCAAGCTGACTTAATGGTTGTCGTGGCTTATGGCCTGATTCTGCCCGAACCTGTGTTGGAAACGCCGCGACTGGGCTGTATCAACATACACGCTTCATTGCTCCCAAAATGGCGTGGCGCAGCACCCATCCAGAGGGCCATTCTCGCTGGCGACGGCCAGACAGGTATCACCATCATGCAAATGGATGCGGGACTTGATACCGGGGACATGCTGCTAAAAGTAACGTGCCCTATAAATCCGGGCGATACCGCGGAAATCCTCCATGACAAACTAGCCGAAATAGGCGCCCAGGCCCTGCTTGATATCTTGCCGGATTTGTCTGCCGGTACATCACAGCCTGAACTACAGGATGAAACCCAGGCCTCTTACGCAAAAAAATTACAAAAATCCGAAGCTGAGCTGGACTGGCACCAAAACGCTGAAGAGCTGGCTCACCAGGTGTGGGGCTTTAACCCCTGGCCAGTAGCGTTCACCCGCTACAATGATCAAAATTTACGCATCTGGATGGCTATACCTGTCGCAGCTCCCATGGGCGCTGTTGTCGCTGGTAACCCAGGCGAGGTGGTCGCTGAATCCCGCAATGGCATTGACGTACAAACAGGGGACGGGCTGTTACGCCTGCAACAGCTACAGTTACCCGGCGGTAAAACCTTGTCTGCCGACCAGTTCCTCAATGCCCACAGCCTGTTAGGAGCACAGCTGGGTTAGCAGGACGCCCACTGTGCAAGCACATCGAAATATGAATCCCCGCGCCGTATCAGCCAGAATCCTCGACCAGGTCTGTTTTCATGGTCGCTCCTTATCCCAGGCTTTATCACAGGCCCTGGACAGTCTTCCGGACAAGGCCAAAAAACAAAAACCTTTGATTCAGGAAATTTGTTATGGCGTTTTGCGCGATTACCCACGACTCTCAGCTATTATCGAAGGCCTGCTTAAAAAACCATTTAAAGCAAAAGATGGCGACATCCAGAGTTTACTCCTGGTAGGTCTGTACCAGCTCATCTCTATGCGAGTACCTGACCATGCCGCAGTTTCTGAAACCGTCGCAGCCACCAAAGATCTGAAAAAACCCTGGGCACGATCACTGGCAAATGCTGTGTTGCGTAACTTTTTACGGGAAAAAGACCAAAGAATAAAACAGGCCGAGCAAACTGAAGAAGTTTGCTGGTCGCACCCTCAATGGCTGGTTGATGAAATTCGGACTGCCTGGCCAGACCAGTGGGAGAAAATACTAACCGCCAATAATCAACGCCCCCCCATGACACTGAGAGTCAATCTCTCAAAAAATAGCGCCGAAGCCTATCTGGCCGAGCTTGCTGCATCCGATATCCCGGCCGAATCTTCGGCTATCGTTGCCAGTGCTGTGCAACTCACACAGCCTGTGGATGTGGACACGTTACCGGGCTTTACCGAGGGACGGGTATCCGTACAGGATGCGGCAGCCCAGTTGGCCGCAGAGTTGCTGCAGCTGAAGTCTGGCCAACGGGTGCTGGACGTTTGCGCTGCACCGGGAGGCAAAACAATGCATATCCTGGAAACAGCCGACGTGGACCTGACAGCAGTAGATATAGAAGAAGGCCGCCTGGAAAAAGTAAAACAAAATCTGCAACGACTTGGACAAACCGCCAGGCTTTTAGTGGGTGACGCCAAAGAACCAGAAACCTGGTGGGATGGGCAGCGCTACGATCGTATCCTGCTGGATGCACCATGCTCGGCTACCGGAGTCATTCGGCGTCATCCCGACATCAAAATCCATCGGCGTGCAACGGATATAATCGCTTTGGTGGAATTGCAGGCGCAAATACTCGATGCAATGTGGCTCTTACTCAAGCCTGGGGGTATGCTGCTGTATGCTACGTGCTCCGTGCTACCACGCGAGAACAGTGAGCAAATTACAACTTTTGTAAAAAAGAGCCCGGATGCCACACTAGTTTCGATACCGGTTTCAAATGATGCTAGTTGGGGGCGTGTATCGGGTGCAGGCCGACAGATCCTGCCCGGCGAAAGTGGCATGGATGGATTTTATTACGCATGTCTGAAAAAACAGTCCTGATAACAAAACCTTCACAATGTACCTCCCGGCCTTTTGCCGGTAAGAAAAATCTGGGCGCCCCTGATATTCATTTGTGGCCATTAACATTCATGTGTCTGGGAATTTGTTTGGCCAGTTTCTGGACTACTGCTGCCTCGGCACAATCATTCACTGTTCAGAATGCAAAAATCGAACTGGTGGATAAAGTCTATCGCCTCGATGCCAGCCTCAAATACCGCTTCCCACCAAAAGCTTTGGCCGCGCTGGAGAATGGGGTAACACTAATACTGGTATTGGATATTGAAGTTGTAAAGCCACGGCGTTACATGTGGAATGAAGAAATCGCCAGCCTGGAACAACGTTACGAAATTAAATATCTGGCTCTAACGGATCAATATTTATTGCACAATAAAAACAGCGGCTCACAGTTTGTTTATTCAACACTTGATGAGGCGCTCGCTACTCTGGAAAAAATTGATAACCTGCCCATCATTGATGCACATTTACTCAATGAAAATGAACACTACATGGTTCAGGTTCGTTCCCGACTGGATTTTGATAGCCTGCCAGCTCCATTACGATTAAAAGCCTATTTTTCCAGTGACTGGTGGCTTACCAGTGGCTGGTATTCGTGGGATCTAACGAGTCCAAAAGAATGAGCATCAGGCAATGATGAGTAAATTCACCAATTTATTGCGACGAATTTCCACCAGTGTTATTCCCGTGATCGTCATGGCTCTGTTTATGCTGACTTCATTATGGCTACTCAGTGCAGCGACAGAAAACTCCAGCCAGTTTGGCCGCATGCATGTTGCGCTGGTCATCATCAATATCCTTGGCCTGATCGTATTAATCGGCCTGATAGGTGTTGATGTAATACGACTGGTACGACAATATCGGCGTGCAGCAACAGGCTCAAAATTAACCGCAAAACTCGTGGCAATTTTTGTTGCTATGGCCTTGATCCCTGTTTCCATCGTCTTTTATTTCTCATTAGGCTTTTTACAAAAAGGCATTGATAGCTGGTTTGATGTTCGCGTTGAACGTGCCATGGATGATGCGCTTGAGCTTGGCCGCTCTTCCCTTGATATGCGCATGCGCGGCCTGTTGAAGCAAACACGCAACATGGCATCTGGCTTTAGTGAAATACCAAATGCCCTTGTGTTATTTAATCTAAACGAGCTACGCGACAAAAGTGCTGCCAGCGAGCTGACATTACTAACTCAAAGTGGGCGAGTAATAGCCTCATCAAGCGCCAATCCTACCGTAATCATTCCACAGCGACCTGGTGATGCAATATTGTCAGAGGTTCGACAAAACAACAGTTATGTTGGCCTGGCACCAATAGATAACCTGGGTTTGCATATTCGTGTGGCGGTCAGCGTTGATCAGCCGGATGTAAACATAGACCCACGCCTCCTGTTTGCGCTGTATCCGATTGAAAGCCGCATCAGCCTGCTAGCTGACAATGTACAATCAGCCTATGCGAAATATAAAGAACTTGTTTATCTTCGAGGTCCACTAAAACAAAGTTTCAGCTTTACCCTGATACTGGTTGTGCTTGTTACGCTGTTATCTGCCGTCTGGGCAGCCTTTTTCTTTGCGCAACGATTGGTGGCACCTATTCGTGTACTGGCTATTGGTACCCGAGCAGTGGCTTCAGGCAATTATCATAAAAAGTTACCTGTTACCTCTACCTCTGGCGATGAACTTGGCGCTCTGGTGGAATCTTTTGTTGATATGACTAATAAAATTTCATCCGCTCAGGATGAAGCAAAACGGAGTCAGCACCAGGCTCAGAGAGAACGCGCCTATCTTGGAGCCGTCCTTGGTCGCCTGTCTTCAGGCGTAATCACCCTGGATAAAAACCAAACCGTGCGCGCCGTCAATACAGCCGCAAGTCAAATTCTTGAAATTAATGCTGATGCCGTAAAAGGAAAACACCTTGATCAGCTTGAGAAAGAAAACCCGGAAACAAAAGCTTTTGCGCAAGCCTTAATTTCACATATCAATGACAAAGTAGATGACTGGCGAGAAGAAGTAACGCTGTTCAATGCTACCGGACACAGAACGCTTATGTGCCAGGGAACGCTTCTGCCTGCCATTAAAGGTATGTCGGCGGGTTTTGTTGTCGTGTTTGATGACATAACCACCTTGATCGAGGCGCAGCGCAGCGCAGCATGGGGAGAAGTGGCGCAACGCCTGGCACATGAGATTAGAAACCCGTTAACACCCATACAATTATCCGCTGAACATATCCGGCATAAATATCTTGAAAAAATGTCTCCCGAGGATTCAGAAGTCCTGGATCGTTCAACACA
>JAUWLO010000001.1 GCA_030613605.1 Gammaproteobacteria bacterium
GACCCAAGCATAGTGTATTGGGTGTGGGCCGATCCCTGGAGAACATCACATGTCATTTGAATCCCTCGGCCTCAGGGCCGAATTACTCCGTGCTGTAGCCGATAAAGGCTACAGCGAGCCCACTCCAATACAGATCCAGGCAATTCCTCTTATTCTTGAGGGTAAAGATGTGTTGGGTGGTGCGCAGACAGGTACAGGCAAAACGGCTGGTTTTACCTTGCCACTCCTGCAGCGATTAATATCAACTGCTAAAGCGGTAAAAAAAGGACGTCGGCCTATCCGGGCTCTTGTGCTTACCCCAACGCGAGAACTGGCAGCACAGGTACATGAAAGTGTGCGGACTTACGGGCGGCATCTGTCACTGAAATCTACGGTGATATTTGGTGGCGTCAGCATTAACCCGCAAAAACAGATACTTATTCGTGGCGTGGATATTTTAGTTGCCACTCCAGGACGATTACTGGATCACGTTAATCAGAGATCCGTAGACCTCTCAAACATCGATATTCTGGTGCTTGATGAAGCTGATCGTATGCTCGATATGGGGTTTATTCGTGATATCCGCAAGGTTCTTGCGTTAGTGCCTAAAGATAGACAGACCTTGTTATTTTCAGCCACTTTCTCGGATTCGATTAAAAAACTGGCCAATGACCTGTTGAGGTCCCCTACTTTGGTTGAAGTCGCACGGCAAAACACTGCCACAGAGACTGTTGAACAAGTTGTGCATCCAGTGGATAAAAAACGTAAACGTGAGCTGCTTTCATTCCTGATTGGCTCCAATGACTGGAAACAGATCCTGGTATTCAGCCGTACCAAGCATGGCGCGGATCGCCTTGCCAAACAACTGAATGCAGATGGCATTACATCCTCTGCCATTCATGGAAATAAAAGTCAGGGGGCTCGTACCAGAGCACTGGCAGATTTTAAAGCGGGTGAAGTGCGAGTATTGGTAGCCACAGATATAGCGGCTCGCGGAATAGATATTGACCAGCTTCCACATGTAGTGAACTTTGATTTACCTAACACTGCTGAAGATTATGTTCACCGTATTGGTCGTACGGGTCGAGCGGGTAATGAAGGTGAAGCCATGTCATTGGTATGTGTTGATGAGCTGGGTTTACTTAAAGATATTGAGCGATTAATTAAACGCGAAATACCAAATGTAGTGATTGACGGTTTTAAACCGGATCCTTCCATCAAAGCAGAGCCAATTTTTAAAGGGCGTGGTAAACAGCAGGGTTCAAGAAAGTCTGGCGGTAAAAAGAAAACATCTGCAAGGAACAGTAATAACGGGAACAAGCGCCCTGCTTCTAAGGGTAATTCGTCAAAACAAGGTCAGTCAAAGAAGCAAACACAAAGAAGTCCAAGGCGCAGTCCTCAGGGAAATTGTTAACTAGATTGTTTTATGAAAAAAATTGCCATTTTCGCTGATGTACAAAATATTTATTACACGACTCGCGATGCCTATGGACGCCAGTTTAACTACCGCAAACTGTGGCAGCAGATAAGCTCTGAGGGAGAGATAGTATCTGCAACTGCTTATGCCATACATCGTGGTGATGATAAACAGCTAAAATTTCAGGATGCCCTGAAGCACATCGGTTTTACAGTAAAACTCAAACCCTATATTCAGCGTAGTGATGGTTCCGCTAAAGGCGACTGGGATGTTGGTATTGCTATTGATGTAATGGATGTATCAAAAGATGTTGATACTGTCGTGTTGTTGTCGGGTGATGGGGATTTTGATTTATTGCTGGAAAAGGTCAAAAATGATTATGGTGTCAGCGCAGAAGTTTATGGAGTTCCCGCACTCACAGCAAATTCATTGATAAACGCTGCTAATATTTATCATCCTATCGAAGAAGACCTTTTGTTATAAGAAGCTGTTATAAAAAGGTGTTATAAAAGGTTGTTATAAACCTGTTTTTTCCAAGGTTCTAAAAACAACATCGACTGTCAATTCCAGTTTTTGTAATTTATTCGCAGCATCCCTGCCTTCTTTTGTCGCCCTGTAAAAATGTGGCGTCATGATGAGCAGATTATGGATTTGTTCGTTATTGATTTCACACGTCTTAAATTGAATCGGTTGTGTGTCCAGCACTGAAAACCCAATTTCTTCAACAAAAGAAAGATCCTGTGGGTCTGTCTTTTTAACTTCCGTGTAAATTATTTCCCTTAACTCTTTCAAATGATCGGGGCCAGGTTCAACCAGAATAATTTTTCCACCTGGTTTTAGTGCTTTATTAAATCCCTCAAAACTCTGAAATCCAAATACGCAAATAATAATATCAACGCTATTGTCTGCAACGGGCGGCTGTCTGTTTGTTCCAACAACCCAGATTATTTGTTTATTTCTTTTCGCGGCTTCAACTATTGCGGGTTTTGATATATCCAGGCCGATAAAGGAAAGATTACGATTGCCATCTTTGTTCTTGAGTGTGTTAAAAAGTGAGTCAAAATAATAACCTTCACCACAACCCGCATCCATAAAACAGATTTCATCACTTTCTATACCAGTATCATTGTCAATCAATGCGGTTGATAGTTTGGCTAATGTATTAGCAATGAGCTGGTAGACGCCTGAATTTAAGAAATTAGCTCTTGCCAACACCATCTCTTTGCTGTCGCCCGGATCTTTAGTCCTTTTATGCTGTACAGGTAATAAGTTCACATACCCCTGACGAGCGACATCGAAAGTATGCCCATTTTCACAAATGAGTTGTTTTCCCTCGGATTCGAGCCGTTTGCCGTCAATTGGGCAGGCCAGATTATGTGCTTTTATAATATTCATAATTACTGAACTATTTTGATTGCCCTATCTTACCAAAGGCTTTGTTTTGTATAAATATTATGCCCTTTACTGAGTCTGTTTCATTAAAGCTTACTTTAAAACTTACTTTAAAACATGGCTTCATGTGACATGTAATTGTAAAATAAGCGGCTCTATGAATGTCCAAGACTCACCCGATAACTCCCCTCAGCACATTTTACAAAGCGTCTTTGGCTACAACGAGTTCCGGCCACAACAGCAGACGATTGTTGAGCACCTGATTGCTGGCGGCGATGCGCTCGTGCTGATGCCCACCGGGGGCGGCAAATCACTCTGTTATCAAATACCTTCTATAGTGCGCTCCGGTGTCGGCATTATCATTTCGCCGCTGATAGCCCTGATGCAGGATCAGGTAGACAGCTTACGCCTGAACGGAGTGCGGGCAGCCTATCTTAACTCTAGCCTCAGCATCAATGAAATGCGTGAAGTAGAGGGCGCACTGCACAGCGGTGAACTGGATTTGCTCTACATCGCGCCCGAGCGACTCATGATGCCGCGCACGCTTGATCTTTTAGAGACATTGCCTGTTTCACTCTTTGCCATAGACGAAGTACATTGCGTCTCTCAATGGGGCCACGATTTTCGTCCCGAGTATGTGCAGCTCTCAATATTGCACCAGCGTTTCCCGCAGATTCCCCGCATTGCATTAACAGCTACCGCCGACAGTGCAACGCAACGGGAGATTATCGAACGATTAGCGCTTACTGAAGCGCGGCAATTTATCAGTGGCTTCGACCGTCCAAATATTCGCTATCGTATAAGTGATAACACCATCAACGCCCGTGAACAGCTATTGCGATTTATTCGTAACGAGCACCAGGGAGACGCCGGGATCGTTTATTGCCTTTCGCGCAAGCGGGTGGATCAGGTGGCCGCCTGGCTAACATCAAAAGGGCTCACTGCGCTGCCCTACCACGCTGGTTTACCGCAAGAGGTTCGCAAAGAGAATCAGGAACGTTTTTTGCGCGAGGATGGAGTGATTATCGTCGCAACGATTGCCTTCGGCATGGGAATAGACAAACCTGATGTACGTTTTGTTGCTCACCTCAATCTGCCAAAAAGTCTGGAAGCCTACTATCAGGAAACAGGACGCGCCGGCCGCGACAACCAGCCCGCGAATGCCTGGATGGTCTACGGTTTGCAGGACATGATCATGCTCAAACAGATGCAGGCAAATTCTGATGCCCCCGAAGAAATAAAACGCATAGAACGTCATAAGCTCGACGCCATGCTGGGGCTTTGTGAATTAACGACCTGCCGTCGTCAGGCACTGCTGCGTTATTTTGGTGATGAATTAGAGAAACCCTGTGGTAATTGCGACATCTGTCTGGAGCCGCCCGAAACCTGGGATGCCACTGCCGCCGCGCAAAAAGCCCTTTCCTGTGTTCATCGCACCGGCCAGCGTTTTGGTGTTGGTTATCTGGTTGATGTATTGCTTGGTAAAGAACATGAACGTATCAGTCGCTTCGGTCATGACAAGGTAAGCACTTATGGTATTGGTAGTGAGCTTAATCAAAGCGAATGGCGTGATCTTTACCGCCAACTGATTGCCCGAGGCATGCTGGCAGTTGATATCGAAGGGCATGGCGGGCTTCATCTCACCGAGGAAAGCCGTCCTGTATTGCGCGGTGAACAGCCACTGCATCTACGTAAGTTTTCGAGAAAAGCAAAAGCAAAAAGCCGTGAGCGAAAAGCCAACCGTTTTACCGATACAGGAAACAACGACCTATGGGAGGCGTTGCGCAATCGTCGTCAACAACTGGCCGATGAACAAGGCATTCCTGCCTATATGATCTTCCACGATGCCACTCTCGCCGAGATGGTAGAGAACCGCCCGGATAGCCTTGTGCAGTTATCGAATATCTCGGGTGTTGGTGAAAGCAAACTGGCCAGCTATGGCGAGCAGTTTCTCGATGTGCTCAATGAATACCGGGGGCTGGAAAATAAAACGCAAAACGATACCGAAGAGGAAACGCTGCAGCTTTTTCGCCTTGGAATGAACGCCGAAGCCATTGCCACTCAACGTGGCCTCAAAGAAACCACCATTTACAATCATCTGGCCAAAGGAATAGAGCGCGATGAGATTCCGCTTGATAAGGTTGTGCCGCTGGAACAGAATCAATTAAAAGCGATTCGATTCGCTTTCGAACAATTTGATAGTGGTAAACGCCTCAAGCCGGTATTTGATGCGCTGGAGGGAGAGTTTTCCTACGAGGTGTTGCGGTGTGTAAGATCCGATATAACGCGTTAAGTCCCTCTTTCTTACGGGTTTACGGGTAATCTGCTATGATTCGCCACCTTTCCCTGTAGCCAGATTCTTTTCCTATGACCACTTCAGCAGCTAACTCAGCAACCACAGCCTTCTCGTCATTGCCCTTATCCCCCGAGTTTTTGGCCAACATAGATTCGCTGGGTTACACAGAAATGACTCCAATACAGGCTCAGAGTTTGCCAGAGATTCTCGGTGGTAAAGATGTGCTGGCGCAGGCGAAAACCGGTAGCGGTAAAACAGCTGCGTTTGCTATTGGTCTGCTGCACAGTCTGGACGCGAAAACCTACCAAACTCAGTCGTTGGTGCTTTGCCCAACCCGTGAGCTGGCCGACCAGGTCAGCAAGGAAATTCGCCGTCTGGCACGAGCGATTCCTAATACCAAGATACTGACTTTGTGTGGCGGCAAACCCTTTGGACCTCAATTGGCGTCATTGGAGCACAATCCGCATATTGTGGTTGGTACACCCGGCCGTGTTTTGAAGCACCTTGAGAGAGGTTCATTAACCTTAAACAGGCTTAAAACGTTGGTGCTGGATGAAGCTGATCGTATGCTGGATATGGGTTTTTATGACGATATTATGAGCATAATCGACAAAATGCCTCAGCAAAGACAAACCTTGCTGTTTTCGGCTACCTACCCTGACGAAATAAAGACGATTAGTGCTTCCATCCAGAATAAACCTGTCGATATTCGCGTAGAAACTGTGCATGACGACAAAAAAATAAAACAGGTCTTTTACGAAATTCAGAAAGGTGAAAGAACCAAAGCGCTTATATCTCTTCTTGAGCATTATCGTCCAGAATCTACCGTGGTGTTTTGTAATCGCAAACAACAGACTCAGGAACTGGCAGATGATTTATGGCAAAAAGGTTTCCATGTGCTGGCGCTGCATGGTGATCTTGAGCAAAAAGATCGCGACCAGGTACTGGTTCAGTTTTCCAATAAAAGTAGTTCGATACTCGTGGCGACGGATGTGGCCGCCCGTGGGCTGGATATAAAAGATCTGGAGGCTGTTATTAACTTTGAGTTATCGCCAGACCCGGAAATCCATATTCATCGTATAGGGCGCACAGGTCGCGCTGGAAAGGAAGGATTGGCGCTAAGTCTTTTCATGGCCTCTGAAGCATACAAAGTGAATGCTATAGAGGATTCCCGGAAAAATCCTATCAAAATAGAATCAATATCTTCTCTTAAAACCAGAGAAAACTTTAAGCTCAGCCCACCCATGGTAACGCTGTGTATAAATGGCGGTCGTAAGGACAAGGTTCGCCCGGGCGATATTCTGGGAGCATTAACGGCAAATACCAGCCTGCCCGGCACACAAATCGGTAAAATCGATATTTTTGACAATATTGCTTATGTGGCGGTTGAGCGCCCTATCGCCAAACAGGCTTTGAAGGTTTTATCTGAGGGTAAAATTAAAGGACGCATGTTCAAGGTCAGAAAATTACGTTAATTGGCTACTTCCTACTTTTCGTTATGAATCGTCTCGATACTTGATTTGCACGCCATTCAGGAAATTTCTCAAAATCTGATCTTTACATGCACGGTAGTGTTTATGGTCTGGGCGTCTAAAAAACGCGCTTAATTCGTGTTTGCTGACCCTCAAGTCTGCGAGTTTCAGTATATTCAGTACGTCCTCAGCCTTCAGGTTTAAGGCTATTTTCAGTTTCATGAAAATAATATTGTTATTGATGCTTTTTTCAAGAACTGGTTGTGGGCCGTCTTTTTTGCCCCGTTTTTCAATAATCAAACCATTAAGAAAGGTTGCCAGTTTGGTATCCGGACAATTCTGATATTCTGGATCATCCTCTTTTCTTAACCAGTTAATGATCTGTTCCTGGGAAACCTTAAGGTCAGCCAGGCCAAACAGGGAAACCATTTTCGAATCGTTAAAATCGAAGGTATAGCGCAGGCGGCGTAGTATATCGTTATTAGTCATGGTTGAATGATCTCACTTTTCACTATTTTTTACTAAACTGATTTTACCCCAAAAGAAAGAATCCACAAAAAAGCCCACCGTGAGGTGGGCTGCCATACTTTTGTTACCGCTAAGTTACCGCTTATCAGCAGCGATTACTTAATAGATCATTTAGCGGCTTTTTTCTTTCTTTTCTTCTTTTTAGGTTTATTCAGAACTTTGTCTGCAGAAGCTACGCTTTTAGCATAGGCTACGGCACGTTTAGATGCTGATTTTAGCGACGCTAATTCATCAGAAACAGCTGATTTCACTGTTTTAAGCTTAGCGGCTTCTTTCTTGATGGCTACGATGTCCTTTTTAATGACGGCCACAGATTTTTTATTGGCGGCATTGGCATCTTTTTGCAGTCTTTTTGAAGCGGTTTTCACCTTTTTCATCAAGGCAGCGCGCTTCTTGTTCATGCTCTTGGCTGTTTTTGCCAATTTCTTATATTCTTTACCTGTGGCAATAACTGCTTTTGTTGCTGCGGCAGCTACATCATCGATAGTAGCAATAGCAGAATCGACAGCTTTTAAATGAGCTGCGCCTTTTACAGTTTTTTTAGCTTTCTTTTTTATGGCCATCTAGGACTCTCCGTTATTATAAAAAAATGCATTCTGTCACTTTTATCTATAATAGGCAAAAATAACAGTAAAAATAATTACTGTGCCAATTTTCCTGTTAGTTCAATTGTTGTGGATAATTGATTGATTATGACTTTATTAAAATTAAATATTATTTTTCTGTTTTCAATTTTTTCTACTTTTTACGCAAATATGGTGTTTGCGTATGATATTTTTGCCGACAGTCACATTCATTTCAACTGGGATCAGGTCGAGGAAACGTCAGCGCAGGATGCAGTCAACATCCTCAAACAGGCCAATGTTGGCCTCACGATAGTTTCCAGTACGCCCACAGACATGGCTCTGGAATTGCGGCAAAAAGGTGGTGACTGGATAGTGCCTTTCTTCAGTCCCTACATTCATGTGTTGGGAAAACGAGACTGGTTCAGAAAAAGTGAAGTTGTTAAAAAAGCCGAACAAGGTTTAAAAAGCGGCCAATATTTCGGTATTGGAGAGGTCCATTTCATGGATGGGTTCCACCCAAAAACAGACAATACGATATTCCTTCAATTGCTCCAGTTGGCAAAAAAGTACTCTGTTCCGGTGCTGATTCATATTGATTCATCCAATGAAACCACATTTCTCAATTTATGCCTGAAAAATCCAGATATTAAGATGATATTTGCCCATGCGGGTGGAGTACTCAAACCGGCCCATATCGGAAAAATACTGTCCCAATGTGAAAATGTATGGATAGATTTCGCCGCACGTGATCCATGGCGATATGGAGGAATAAGCAAAGAAGACCATACCCTGCTCCCGGAATGGAAAAAACTGGTTTTACGGTTTCCAGATCAATTTATTACCGGCACAGATCCCGTCTGGAAAGTCACCCGTGGGCAAACCTGGGATTTACCAGATGAAGGTTGGAAAAAGTACGGGCAATTACTGGATTATCACTGGGCATGGATGAATGATTTGCCCGAAGATGTCAGGCGGAAAATATCCTGGGAAAATACTAAAGCGCTACTAAAAAAATGAAGGGATAACTTAAATAGTCAATTCTAGAATCTATTTTCTGGCTATAGCAAAAAAGAAATATTGATAGCACCAAAATTCGTGTTGTCCTTTTGAGTTTCAAATTCTTTTGATCTGATCATATTGCTGATGGAAAAACGTATACTTTTTGTCTGAAAAACAAACCCAAACTGAAAATCACCCACCAGAATATTTTTATCTACACTGTGGCTATCTGTGAAGGTGTTTCCATCCAGAAAAATGTTCCTGGCTACTATTCGTCCTTCAACACCCGAAAATATATACCAGCTAATTTTCTGGCTAGGTCTAAATAAGGACAATCCTGGGAATCCAGGGCGAATATTGGGTGGTGACAAATCATTATTGAGGTATGTTCCTAAGCGAAACATTACACCGGTTGCTGCATACGTATAAATATTCCCTAATACAATGTTGACGTGTGGTGTCATGCCATAGTCCAGAGAGCCCGATGGCTTTATGTACCTCCAGAACCTTGTATAGGAAAGGCCAAAGCCCAACTCATCGTCCAATTGATTATCCCAGCCGTTGGAACTATCGATGTCAATTAAATTGTGAAATCCAGTTTGGGTTTCTTCTCCCATGGCGCTGGGACCGACAATACTTAAAGTGAGCTCCACTAAATTTCCAGTATCTATATTGTCTTTTTTTGAAACTCTGGAAAGCATCGCAGCACTAATGTACAGGTATCCCGCATAAGGACGATCATCAATGACAATCCCTGCTGTTTCTGTATCATCCGGCGTAAATATTTTTTGCCCTATGGTGTAAGTGACGCCTTTGATTTCCCCATCAGATTCAAATACTGGGAAAAATGATGCTATGTTAAAAATCCACGGCACTGGATTATCCATTACTGTTCGTGATATTTGAGTGCCATGGGTGTAATAACGATCTCCCGATTGAGCAAAGAAATCATTTTCGAATTGAATACTCCAGTATTCACCGGGTGCTGCGTTCGGGACCTCTTCAGCTGCAGCCGTTACTTGTATATTGCTTGCACATATAACGAGACAAAGAATTATCCAGTGACTATGTTGGCCTGATTGGCTGTGATGTGATCTGTGTAACATCATTCTCTGGTTGTTGGGTTAAACCATAAATGGCATCACGCAAGACTGCGGCCACGTTCATGTTTGCTGCCGCGGCCACGCAAGTGAGCGATATCATGGCCGATGATCAATAGTGATGGAGTGAGTATCAGTGTAATCAAAGTGGCAAACAACAGACCATAGGCCATGGCCATAGTGAGCGGCATAATCAAACCGTCCTTACCACCCAGGCCATAAGCAGTTGGTAGCAAACCGGCGACCGTGGTAAAGGTTGTGAGTAGTACCGGCCGTAGGCGATCCTTGGCACCTGACACAACTGTTCGCACCAGGTTTGCTAACTTGTTTCTCGCAAGCTCACGATTGACCTCGGTCACCATAATAATAGTGTCATTCACCACGACGCCGACTAAACCCAGTGTTCCCATGGTGGAGAAAAATGATAACGGCATACCGTGGGCATAAAAGGACCAGATAACTCCGATTATGGCAAAAGGTATTACCGACATCACGATAAAGGATTGACCCAGAGAGTTGAGCAACAGTGCCACCACCAGGTAAATGGAAACCAGCGCGATGATGCCTGCCGTCAGGAAGCCACCAAAGATTTTTTTCTGTTCTCTGGATTCACCGGCAAAAGCGACTTCCAGTTTCGGTTGTTCAGCCCAGCTTTGTTTGAAATGTTCAGAAACCAGTTTTTTAATCATCGCAGAACTTGTCAGTTTTGGATTTAAATCAGCACTAATGGTTTCAGTACGCACACCATTGACATGTTTGAATTCCAGAGGCCCCCGGCCATGGGTCAGCGATAAGACATCACTCAGATTCATCACCTGTCCGCGGTTATTCTTTACCGGGATTTTGAAAAGCATGTCTTTGTTATTACGATATTTTGGATCAACAATCACACGGTATTCAATAGTTTCCTCAATACTGGTAGTGGAACTCACTAACATGCCATCGTAAGTGACCCGCAAAGCTTCTGCGACATCCTTAACCTTCAAACCAACCTCGGCAAGTTTGACGTAATCGATATTGACAATAAGTTGATCTTTGCCGGGTTTGTTGTCGCTTTCGACATCAACCACGCCATCCAGTGTCATTAGGTAACGTTTTACTTCACTTGCTGTATTTTCACGCAAGGTATCATCGTTTGAACTGATACGGATTTCTGCGGGTTTTCCAATGGGGGGGCCTACACGCCGTTTTTCAAATATCAGAATCTCGTTTTGTGCGGCTGGAATAGTTTCCCGAAGTGCCATAATAATGTCGTCTGCCGTTCGGTCACGGTGCGCCTCACCGGTCAGGAAGACACTGATAATTCCCCAATGACTGTGGTCTCCCCTGTTTTTGGATGGTTCAGTCGACAATGTGCCTACACGAGTGGCAAATGACTCCAGTTCAGTATCTGGCAAACGTTTGATATGTTCCTCAAGCTCGATCAGGCGCCTCTCTGTAGCCGCCAGTGACGCACCACGCTGCATCTCCAGTTTTAAGTAAAATGCTTCTACACCCTCTTGCGGAAATATTTGAAATTTCATGGTGCTTTTGACCAGGAAAATGCTGGACATCAGTATCAACACCATAAAAATTAAAACGGCGTATCGCCAGTGAAGAAGGTGTTCAAGTAACCAGCCGTATTGGGCTTCCAGCCTGAGTATCCAGTTAGCCTTACCCTTATTTTTCACCAGGCGGCCTGAGGCCAGGTGGTGTGGAAGCAAGAAGAAACATTCAAACAGGCTGACCAGCAAAGCAACAATCACCACGGCTGGAATCGCCCAGGCAAACTTGCCTGGCATACCGCCAATGTAAAACATGGGGCTAAAGGCAAGAATGGTAGTGATACTGGCGACAGTAACAGGCCGCCACATAGCTAAAGTCCCTTTCAGTGCAGCTTCTTTGGCAGACAGACCTTTTTCCCGATAGTGAGTAATCTTTTCGGCCACCACGATGGCATCATCCACGAGTAAACCCAGTACCAGCACGAAGCCTGCGAGTGAAATCGCATTAATACTGACTCCAAAGTAAGGTAATAAAATAAAACTACCAAAAAGTGCAAAGGGAACGCTCATGGCAGTCCAGAAAGCGGCCTGCCGATTCAGTGCCAGCATGAGAATAATGGTTACCAGAGCAAAGCCAAGTAAGGCATTTCCACCCAGTACCTGTAAACGTAACCGGGTTCGGGCAGACTGGTCATTGGAATAGGTATAACCCACACCTTCCACAAATTTTTGTTCGGCCATAAAGGCTTTGACACCATCCAATGTATTGATAATGTCCGCATTTTTCTTTTTACGAATGACCAGATTCATGCCCGGTTTGCCTTCATTGCGAACAATAAAGTTCTCGTCTTTTTCACGCAGGGTTACGGTGGCTATATCTTTGATGCGGACGACCTGCCCCGAGATATTGGCGCGTAGAATCACTTCTTCCACTTCCTTTGGATTGTTGAATTTATTTAAACTAATAACAGTTTGTTCATTCAAATAGGATTCCAGTGTTCCGCCGGTGGTGCGCAGATTACGAGACTGAATGGCGATCAGTACTTCAGATAAACTGATGCGCAGGTGTTTTGCTTTGGTGGGATCTATCTCAATATGGATTTCGCGGTCAAAGTAACCAATCTTGTCGACACCAGAAACACCGGGCAGTGATTCAATGCCACGCTCCAGTATGGGCAAAATATTGCGTAATTTCTCATGCCCACCAAACAGGTTGACCGATATGATGGGAGTGTCACTTGTTGACAGCACATCAACAATGGGAAGTTCATCCAGATCCAGTGGTAAATCCTGCGTCTGGTCGACAGCCTGTTTGATGTCATTGACTATCAAATTAAGTGCTTCGGCGCCGGCATCTTCATCTACCTGAATAATGATGGCGGAGAAATTTTCACGCGAGGTCGAGAGAACTTCATACAGGCCATCGACTTCCCGTATTTGTTCTTCAAGTTGTGCGGTAACGTTGAGTTCAACATCTTCGGCAGATGCGCCAGGATAACTTGTGTTGACAGTGACTTTATTCAAATCAACTGCCGGGAACCCTTCTTTCTGGATGGTCATCATACGATTGAGGCCAAACAGCAGCACCACCAGAAACAGCATCTTGACCAACATGGAGCGTTGCAGGAAAAATTCGACAAGTCTGTTCATGTTTTATTTTCCGGTGCCACATTTGTTTTTTCTGTGAAAACAGTTAAATTTTGATCCAGTAATTCGCCGATACTTAATCGAAGTGCTAGTAGACGAGTCAGTAATTGTTCTTTTTGTAAACGGCTTTCCAGATGAGCGGTTTGATCCTTTAGCAACTCAAATAAATCCAGTTTGCCAATCTTGTATAGCCGTTGTTCTTTGGTGAGTTTTTTAGTCGCCAGCGCGATTTTTCGGTCGATCGATTTCAGGGCAGTAACCAGTTGAGCTTCCTGCTCCTGTAAATTGGCAAGGCTGGATTCAGCATCAATCATGCGTTGTTGAGTGTCTGCTTCAAGCTGATGCTTGCTGGCCAGTTGTGTCTGATAATCTCCACTGGCCCGTTTGTTACCTAATGGATAACGGTATTCCAGCATAACGGAGTAATCATCCTGTTTAAGATTACTGGTGTGCGCATCGTTAAAATCGCTATCAACACCATGACGGGTATAGCCCAGGCTTAAATTGAGATCAGACTGTTTGGCGTCATATTTTGCATCCAGCAGGAGCTGTTGCTGATCCTGTAATGTATCGAGAATATTTTTAAGACGTGATGTGCTAGCCAGATACCCAGCGGAACTCGATGTTGACTGACTGGATGTAAATAGCAATGAGGATTGCGGATCAAGTGGGGTCAGTTCGTCTGCCGCATTGTACTGTTTTGAGTTCATCTGGCGCTGTATCTGGCGAGACAGGCCAAGGTAACGGCCCTGTGATTGTAGCCAGCGTGAATAGTAATCTTCACGGGTTTCCTGGGCGCGCAATAACTCGTAAGGCTCTATAACCTGACGTTTGACCTTAATGCGGGTCAGTTTTTCCTGTTCAATTGACTGTTGATGTACCTCTTTGGAAATGGCGGTTTCACGTGCTGCCAGATACCAGTCCAGATAAAGACGGGCAAGTTGCGTAATATAGCTTTCGAGGTTTTCCTGGCTACTCAACTCCGCCAGCTTAAGATTCAATCGTTTAAGATTGATATCCAGACTGTCCTGAATACCCCCTGCATTCTTGAGTAAAGGCTGGGTTAAACGCACGGTGAAGCTGGGCTGGTAATACTGTTCGCCCAGAGTGCCCAGTGGCGGGTTTCGATCTGTGTATTGGTTACCATACGATAAATTTAAACGAGTACCGGATGTCGAAAACTGGCGATCGTATGCCAGGTTCAGACGCACATCATCGCTATCTGACGGCTCAAAACCCAATACCTGATTCGGTTCAGAGTGAGCCAGACTCAGGCTTGAGCTCAAAACACCATCATCAACCCCCTGGCTGGATTCGAGGGCACCGGCGGCAATGGTTTTGTCCGCCAGGATTTTCTGCACACCAGGATTATTCTTTAAAATCGAGCGTACAAAAGTATCCAGTTCCAGCTCCTGCGCTGCTGTTTGGTGACTGAATACCAATAGAGCCAAACCGAATCCGGCATACGGTATATTAATACGCATAATCTGCTTACCCTAAAGCCATAGTATTCATGAAGCCATAGTGTTCATGAAACCACAGTATTCATGCTCAGCCCCCTAGCCTGTTCAGTCCTTCCTGACTGACACCATATCATGCTCAAACAATCTTTGATTCTCTGCTATATACCGATATTCTGGATATCTCTATGCTCAAATAACAGTCAATTCCCTACAGAAATGAGGCCTATATTATCGGGAAAATACTTAACATATATTAAAGTGTACCGTTGATCACGCTAATTGTTTCTGAACGTATTGTGGCCTCGTCATACAGTGCTTCAAACTTTGCAACTTCTGGGTTGGTGTTGTCCAGAAACAGGTCCGTAATAAAGCCATAAGCCAGTGACTGGTACTTTAACTCTGCGGTATAACTGATAGTGTTAATACTCGCCGAGCCGATATTTATTCTGTATGTGACAAGGTCGCTCCCGAAATTAAAATTGTTATCAATCATCGCTTCCCCCGAAACCAGGACATCATCAACCACTACATTCTTGTCGAAGCCTGCTGGCGGTATACGATTGTCTTTTAAATATGAGGCAGCGCGCAGCAATGTATAGGTAACGTTATTGTCTGTGTCACTCATAATCGCTTCATATATCTGCACCTGATCTTGTTGTGTTATTTCGTCATAATGAGATTCATAGCGACTCAAATCTGTATCGGCATCTGCAGCAACAATACTTCCATCCGAATTGGTTTTACCAGACTCAAAAACAATAGCACCCGTATTGTCACGCACTACAAAATGAATATAGACGCGTCGTGAGGGATAGCCGGTTGGTAGCTTGTGGCCGGAATGGTTGTTGATGCGTAGTTGTACAGTCAGTTCATCGCCAACCAGATTTTGACTAACTATCTCAATGTCAGCTGCTGAAACCAGCATCGCGCGAGTTCGCGTTATCGCTGTATCGAAACCATCAGCAGTTACTCCCAATTCGACTTTATTACGTGAAAGAATATCCAGCATAGTGGTGTTGGCTCCTACCAGGGTGTGACGAGAAAAATCATTTCGGGCGGCAAGAAAGTTGGGGCGTGTTGAGATCTTAACGCCATCGGTTTTTGGCATATGGCAGTCCTGACAACTCTGGGCTGTTGCGCCAGATGCAAATGAGCTGTTTTCCCATTCTGTGTAAACCATTTGTTCGGGAAATTCTGACTCGGGCGTGGTGCTCGCAACTGCCCCAGAGCTGTCCACAAAAGGTGTTTTCAGGTTATGGCAGGTTGCACACATCTCTGAGCTGGATATGTGTGCTGCATAAGTTGGCCAAATCCCGGTATTGTTGAACATTGGATTGCTTACAGGATCGGCGTATTGGCCAAAGGCGGTACGTTCTGTATTAGTACCCAGATCTACAATGCTGAACTTTCCGGAAAAGCCATTGAGTGTTCCCAGGTTTCCGTCATCCTCAATCTGATGGCAGGCGGTACAACTAACACCGTCCATTGCAAGATTGTAGTAGACGTTTTGTGGATTAAGAAAACCATCACCAAATAATTCAACTGTTGAACCTTCAAATTTTGCTTCAACACTTGCCATTGGCGCATGGCAACGGGAACATTTGTCAGCTAGTAAGGCTTTAAGCTGCGGATTACGTTGCATTTCACTGGCAACCTTTGCACGCCAGAAGGGATCACGCGTTGAATTTGCCATCATCGAAGTTGACCAGTCTGATTCGATGGATACATCATTGGCTGCACCGTCAGTTAAGCCGTTGTGGCAGGTAGTACAAGTACCAGAGCCAGCGAAATGGGTAGATAAGAAATTCGGATCGTTTGTGAATGTGGAGGTAGATGTAGATGGCGCACTACTACCTCCGTAACAAGCGGCTAATAATAAAATCAACAAAGTTAGCACAACATATTTTGCGCGCTGATTTATTTCTCTACCCATGATTCTTTCCATCGGTACTACGTACTTGAATTGATTGGTTAGTATATTGGGGCAGTCAGCTTGTGAATCAATAGGGTAGATTCATTTTACAGCGGCTTGTAACGTGACTACATATCCAAAATATCTTTAAGACGATGGCTTTGTTTCATAGTGACCTTCATTTGCTTTAACGCTGCAAGAAGACATGCCAAACAGGCGATAAGCAGGACACCATCCAATAGCACCGGTGACCAGTGGTACAAGGCCAATGGCCGCCCAATAGTTCTGATAAAATATACCTGCGGCAATGATTGCTATGCCAGCTAAGATACGAATACTACGATCTATACCACCAACATTATTTTTCATAAATTTCTCCTTTTACATTCAGGTTAATAGACTAATAAATCACTGATTACTTTTTTCGATTTCAAACTTATAGATTGCATGACAGGCCACACAATTTTGCAAAAGCGTACCTAACTGCTCCAGAGTTTGGGTGCCATCTCCCAGTTGTTCTGCATCTAGCGCTAACTGGGTGAATTGTGAGTGAGTATCAAACCCCATTTTTTTAAATTCCAGTGGTAGCTTTCCGATCAGAGTGCCTGGCATGCCTTGTTGTGCTGCACGTCCAACTATGCGTGCAGCTTTCGCTGCAGCATTAAAATCATTATTCGCTACTCCCTGGGTAATCTGCTGCACACTATCAAGAAACGTACGCATCTCATGTAACACCAGATCTCTTTCCTCTGGTGTCAGCTGTATAGCAACTCGTCCGTCAGCACTTTTCTCTGCGTTGCCAGACAAAATAAATTTGTAAGCCATGATCCCGGTGCTCAGGCCAAGAACCGTCACTAGTATCCAGCTAAATTTTTGCATCTTCGTACTCCTTCAGTTTCTGCCGAGGGTTTTATTTAAGCCGCCTGTCGATAAAATTCGATATGGAACTTAACTGGGCCATTGATCTCAACCTGGTGAGCAGCTTGGGGGGCAACAACACCGTGCTGGCTTATGTTCAGCACATGTTCCTCAACCTCTGGCTCTAGAATCCGGTAAGTTAAGCTGCCTTCGGTGACCTTAATTTTGCCCCAGATACCCTTTGCCGTTGTGTGCCGACCCAGCATACCCATGGGGACATTGTCCTGATCAAAATCATGGGTGCGTTGATGGTAAGTCAGATTGAACGGTAGTGATTTCATGCTTTTTCCCTCATTAATGTCTTTCGTTATCAATAGTATTATCTATGCATTGGCAATAGTGAATGCACTATCAACGAACATGACCTTTGCAAAATATGCATTAATAAACTAAGGTTTGACCTGGTAAGGAGCCAAAATGAACCTTTTTAGCAATCTTGAGCTATTCGTCAAAACCATCGAAGTGGGTAATTTTTCAGCACTGGGGCGACAATTACACATGGCGCCCTCCTCAATCTCTCGTCAAATCAATACGTTGGAAGAGGAGCTAGGTGTGCGGTTACTACAACGCACAACCCGCAGTATCAGCCTGACCGAAGCTGGGCAAATTTACTTTGAGCGGGTCAGCAAAATTCTTGGTGACCTGGAAGAGGCTCAATCAGCCATTACTCAACTGCAGGTAAGCCCTAAGGGCATATTGCGCCTTAACGTGGCGATCCCATTTGGTGAGCGAAATATCGTGCCTTTAATGCCTAAATTCCTGGCGATGTATCCTGATCTGAAGATTGATCTAGCGCTGGAAGATCGTTCGATTGATCTGGTGGAAGAGCGTGTGGACATGGCCATTCGCATTGGTCGACTGGGCGATTCATCCATAGTGGCCCGCAAGCTGGCCGACAATCAGTTTGTAGTTTGCGCAAGCCAGCAATACATTGAAACGCATGGTTCACCCGACACTCCTGATGATTTAAAGCGCCACAATTGTATTATTAATAAAAACATCCACAACAGTGATACCTGGCAGTTTCGTAATGGCAAATCAACACAGAATATTTCCGTCTCAGGAAATTTTCTAGCGAATACAGGAGGCGCCCTGTACCGAGCCATGTTGTCAGATTTAGGAGTTGCGGTATTGCCGACCTGGTTTGTGGGCGAAGATATTAAACAGGGAAAATTGAAGGTGATACTAAAAGGCTATGAAGTCAATCTGCCGGCCATGACCGATAGTGCCATTTATGCCTTGTACCCTGCAGGAGAGTACCTGCCACCAAAAGTCAGGGTGTTTATTGATTATTTGATTGAGAATCTAAAAGTATAGGAAATTAATAAACGTAGTTATGATGATTAATAATATTTTATTATCACAGGCATGAAAAAACCCACCCGGAGTTAATATAAACAGGTTTTTCCATATGCCTTAGCAGCATTTTGTAAAGCACCCTGCAAGCTGAAACCAAATTGACGTAGACAGCATGTTCAGTTAATCGCTATCCTTTTTATTTCTTTCACAACTCCGCCAGGATTTTCAGAATAAGCACCAAGAACCTGCTGCACTCCATTTTGGTTCATATAAGCCATTACAGACTGTACGAGAGGGTATTGATTGCTAATATTTTGTGAGACTGCCCTCACAGTATTTTTTTCATCTGTGTTTCCATACTTTTGTAAGAAACTCAATGCAAGTAAGCTACCTGCTGCCTCGGTAATAGATTCACCATATACCCTGCCCATTCTCTGTGCATCATCCTCTCCTAGTGATGTTACCAACTCCCCGGTAAGGCGAAGCGTCGGCTGATGGGTAGTTAAATGTATAATTTCAGTAAAAGGGGAAATCAATGATGTGGGCCCGTGGATCACGAAAATTGTGCTGCCTATCGGTTTGTGATAAACATCATCAATAATGTAATTAATCGCTCTCTCAACAGGCGCGACATTTACTAATCCTGGCTGGATCTGTATGCCCTCTCCATTTACACCGTTAACCCTATAGACAAGGTAGGTATGCTTACCTACTAATCCCCTGTATTCTTTGGTATCTACAAATGACTTGGTGTTATGTTTTGGCAGCAAACTCCAGTCAATATTAACTTCCATCAATCCAGAAACCTGGTTGTATAAGTACTCCTGAGCAAATTTAGAATATGACAAGAGTCTGTTACTGTGAATGGATGAGTCACACACGCCATAGTGCTGATACGTCCATACAATCCGATTAGTTTTTTTCCAACGTATACCCTGATTGGCTAGCACTTTCTTCAATAATGCGATCGGTCTCTGGTAGTTACTTTGTTCTACCCTGTTGGCAGGAAGAACAGTTTCCTTATGTAATGCACAATATTTCTGCATTAGTGTGAGTTCATCTATTAGTGGGCCTAGCCCCTCCTGAAAGGAAAACGAGAGCCAGTTTCTATCAGGGGTATTGTTCAGATGGATATTGCCAAGTGCGTATTTTGGTATCAATGATACTGCAGCCGTACTTGCGAGCAAATACGACAGGAATTTTCGTCGAGTAAGCTTCTCTGACAAGGACCCCTCCTCTTCCTGCATATAAGGTGTTTCGGTAATATCCACCTCTTGTATATTATAGTCGCTCCAGGGAAATACTTGTAAAAACCCTTTCAGTATTAAGGAGTCATTGTTTATTTCGTCAACAGGACAGGTATGCTGGAGCCATTGGCAACTTCTCGGCTTACACTGCCAAGAAGAAAATCATGGGTTCGTTTTCCTCGCGAACCAATAATAATCAGTTCGGCTTCTGACTCCTCTGCGCCAGAGAGAATTTCTTCCGCCGGGTGTCCCACTTTCACCATACAATTTATATCGGTGATACCAGCTTTCTCCAGCATTTTATGATAATGAACCATGATTTTGTCGGCGCGTACATCCAAAGCTTCTTTATACTCGGTTCCTTGCAGGGCTTCTCGTAGAGTGTCCATCTCTGGGCCCATAACCATTCCCTCTCCAATAAGTGATTGGCCGAGTACTTTCTGTACATAAACCAAAGTAACTGCCAGATTGGTCGTAGAAAATAAATCAATTAAAGTCTCGACCGCACGTATTGATCCTTTACTGTCATCAACTGCAATGAGTACTCTCTTCATCACACACTCCTTTGGGAAGGTGAAAACAAAGTGGAGTCATGATGACCCCACTTTGTCCGCAACATCAATGCCCTCTCACTTTGATATTTTTCTTATTTTTTACCTTCCAGTTTTGCGACCTTCTTCTCTAACTTTTTGATCTTTTTATTCAAGCCGGCAAAATTGAACCACTGCTCTCCTGCCACAGGATGATCGAGCTGTGACCCATAGACACGCCATGATTCATCCCAGTTGGCGGGATCTTTAAAGCCAAGCAGCCTCATTTCCAGATAGGTCAACGTGGAACGTGTACCTGTCTGGCAATAGGCAAGAGTACGTTTACCTTTATCCAAAGATGAAAAGGCTTTGGAAGTAGTTGCAGCATCAAGGTATGCCGTTGCTTTCATTTTTCCCGATTTCTTATCCTTTGCTTTTGACAGGGTGTCGATATGGGAAACATTAATGGTGGTATTGGGTACATGTCCGCCTCTGATGGCACGAATATCTTTACCGATATGCTCCTTTTTGGTTCTGGAGTCTATCAATTGCACGCCACTGCCTTTGGCAATTTTAAGAACCTCTCCAGTAGAGCCGTATCTTGATGATACAACCTTCGCCTTAAAGGTAGTGGCTGCCTTTTTGACGGGTTTGTTATCAAGGCGATTGCCTGCTTTGCGCCAGGCATCCAGACCACCATTGAGAACATGAACCTTATCGTGTCCGAGATATTCCATTATCCAGAAACCAACAGTGGCATCCGTAAAGGTTTTCATACCATCGTAATAAAACACCACATGAGTATCATTACTAATACCCACTTTCCCAAATAATTTTTCATATTTGGAAGTGTCTCGGTAAACTCGTGCAGTGTTATCTCGCAATGCCTTCTTGCAGCGTTTACCAAGACTTATGGCGCCTGGAATATGCCCTTTCACATAACCTTTAAGGCCTCTGCAATCAACAACCACCCAGTTAGATTTGTTGATATTTTTCTTAACTGTATCGGCCGTTACCAAAAGACCGGGATTTGCCCATTTTGCCGCACCTAATGCCGTCATGCTGATAAACCCCGACATTAGGACTAAAAACAAAACTATATATTTTGATTTTTTATACATATCCATAATAAATCTCCTCGCAATAAATCATCCGTTCGTTAATTATTTTTCACTTTAATCATATCGTTTTGTCTAAGAGGTCGGGAGCCGAGCCTGGGCCAAAGCAATTATCAGCATTGGGCAGAATCGGTACCTCCTGTGGTACGAAACATTACTTCCCTACAGTGTTATCAATAGTACGATTGGTTGTAGATTGGAATGATGTATTTGCATCACCTTATCGGTTTAATGTGAAATTGATGGGTTATACTGAGGTGTGCGCATTGATGCGTGGAAGTTTATTACTAAAATAGTCAGGAACTGTGGACACTAAAAACCCTATCCCTCTGATTTCCATTATTATCCCTAACTTTAATGGGGCGAGTACTCTGCGCCAGTGTCTCGGGGCGGTAACATCGCTTAAGGATGAGTGTTTCGAGGTAATCGTTGTGGATGATGGGTCTCACGACAATTCTGTGGAGATCATCAAAGAGTTTCCCTGCCGATTAATTCAACTAGAGCAGCAGAGTGGTGCCTCAAGGGCACGCAATGTGGGAGCCGGAAGCAGCCACGGTGATATTCTTTTTTTTACCGATGCAGATTGCCTGGTTCAAGCAAATACCCTGAGTGTAATCCGGCAAACAATGGCCGTGAATAACCCAAATGTTATTGTCGGTGGTACCTATACAACCCAGCCCGGGGATAATCGGTTTTTTAGCGCCTTTCAATCGGTGTTTATCAATTTCTCTGAGACCAAACAACTTAAATCACCCGATTACCTTGCCGGCCATGCACTGGCCATCGATGCAAACACCTTTCGCCAAAGTGAGGGGTTTGCTCAGGATTTTCTCCCCATACTGGAAGACGTCGAATTCAGTCATCGACTGCGACGGATGGGCAGGCAATTAATCATTGAACCACGTTTTTTGGTTCAGCACATTTTCAATTATTCCCTCATGGATTCATTCCGTAATGCACTGTGCAAGACCAAGTACTGGGTCGCCTACTCTCTGAATCACCGGGATTTATTGTCAGATTCAGGGACTGCCTCTCACGAACTTAAAATGAATGTTGTGTGTTTTTATATCTCTATCCTGTCCCTTTACATGCTCCTTGGGCTCGATGTGGGCGGTGCATTATTTGGGCTTGCCATGCTTACGATGATTAACCTTACAGTGAACAGGAAGCTTTTCCGGGCCTTTTATGATGCAAATGGATCATTGTTTACCCTCCGCGCCTCTTTATACTATTTATTAGCTTACCCACTTCCCGTCGGGGCTGGCGCTGTTGCTGGAATCACATACTTTATTAGAACTAAAACGAAGGATTAACCGGAAAGGATCAAAAGTAATACCTGATAACCATGCAAATGTATTCTCCATTCCGCCACGCCCCCGCTCTATTCTGGAAACACAAGCCCATACACTTGACCTTTTTTGTGACACGCCGCTGTAATGCCAGGTGCCCCTATTGTTTTTACCTCCAGAGCCAATCGCCTGAGTGTGATAACCCTTTAGAGAGTCCAGAAAATGAGTTGTCGCTAGAAGAAATCCGGAAATTAGCACCGTCCTTTGGGCGTTTACTCTGGCTTGCCTTTTCTGGTGGAGAAATCTTTCTTCGCAAAGACCTGGTCCAGATTAGTCAGATTTTTTATGAACACAACAAACCGAGCATTATGCTCTATCCAACCAATGGCCTGATGCCAACTCTGATCAGAAACCAGATAGAACAAATCCTTGCTCATACTCCAAAGAGTGTCGTGGTTGTTAAATTATCTCTGGACGGTCTAAATGAACGTCACGATGAACTGCGCAATACGCCTCACAGCTTTGAGAAAACCCTAAAGACCTATGAATTACTCAGCCCTCTACTTGAGCAATATCCTAATTTTGAACTTGGCGTAAATACCGTTTTTTGCTCCGATAACCAGAACCAGATGGATGAGATTATCGATTTTGTCGAAACATTAGAGCATGTGAATACTCATACTATTTCCATGATCCGAGGATCTCTCAAAGATACACATTTTCAGGAAAACATTGATTACGATAAGTATGCGCAGGCAGTGGATCGTCTAGCCATTAATATGAAAGGCTCACCGTCCAATCGCTATCGTTTTAAGGGTGCGGGATTGAAGGCAGCGCAAGATGTTATACAGCGACGTATTATTCATCGTACCCTGGTGGAACAAAAACGTCAGATACCTTGTTACGCAGGTCGTACTAATTTGGTAATGACAGAGGTTGGTGAGATTTATCCCTGCGAATTATTAACAGATAGTTTTGGTAACGTGAGGGATCATGATTACGATATTGAACAAGTAGTTAACACCAGCCAGGCAAAAAATAGTATTGCCGATATCGAGTCGGAGTCCTGCTTTTGCACACATGAGTGCAATCTAATGACAAATATTCTCCTCAACCCAAGACTTTTACCTTCCCTGGCTCGGGAATATAGCGCGCTGTAGTCTAGAATGAATAATCCGGAAAACCTAATCAGGAAGAAGAATTCAGGCTTGATGGTACCGGAGTACCAGGTTTCTGAAACAGGCCTTTTTTCGCCCATACCCAAAACAGTGTTCTAATCCCACTCAGTGCCAGCCGACAATCATCCAGACTTCGTAACTGTAACAATCGCCGCATAAGAAATGAGGGGCGTGAATAAAAACGCTTAAAGGCAAGTTGCCGCAGCGTGTGAATCTGTTCCCTGCTCATGGTGTGGGGAGTAAAAGCGGCTCCCTGATAGGTATAGTTACTCAAATCTTTAGACACCGTTCCATATTTTTCCAGATTGTCGTAAAGATGGGTTCCCGGGAATGCCGTCAGTGCATGGAAATTGGCTAAATCCGGATTGAGTTCAATGGCAAACTCAATGGTTTTCAAGCCATCCTCAAATGTCTCGCCAGGAATTCCAAATAGAAAGGGTGTGCTGACTCTAAGCCCTACTTCCTTGGCTGCCTTAACAGCCTTACGCGTTTGCTCCAGGGTAATACCTTTGCGTAAGGTGTTTAGGTTTTTCTGTACACCACTCTCTGCACCGAAAAGAATGGCCCAACACCCTGCTTCTTTCATGGCACGCAATAAGGGTTTATCTACCTGGTTTACGCAGGACGAGGCAAACCAGGTGAAATCCAGTCCTTCTGATTTAATTGCCTTTGCCAGAGTCATCGCCCGGTCGTAGTCAGCAGCAAAGGTATCATCAATAAACTTTATTTCTCGGTAACCTTGATCCAGACACGCCCGTATTTCACTCAATACATTCTCGACACTGCGGTATCGAATTCCACGCTTACCACTTTTTCTGTTTTTATCCGTCTGGGAGCAAAAGATACAGCGCCGATTACAGCCTCGTGCTGTGATCATTACGGCGACCGGTTTACGTCGATAGGTTGCAGGTGGTGGGGTGTAATCATCGATATCACCTAGAAGGTCTCTTGCTGGCAGCGGTAGTGCGTCCAGGTCTTCGATTAAAGGCCGAGCCTGATTTTCTATAATTTCGTTATTTTCTCTAAAAATAATTCCTTGTACGTCGCGTAGTGACAAACCGGCCTCAAGGTGATTCACCATTTCAGTAACCGTCACTTCTCCCTCACCTGTTACTACGGCATCAATACTACTGGTATTCTCCTCTAAACATTGTCGTTGTTTTGCTATTGGGAAGGGGCCACCAACAGCGATAAACACTGAGGGATATAAACGTTTAATGTCATTGGCAGTGCTTACGGCTTTATTCCAGCCGAATGTGGTTGAATAGATTCCGACAAAAGCAGGGTCAAATTGAGCTAGACTCTGAATGAGTTCGGATTGTGTCATAAAGGCCCCATTGTAGAATTTCACCTCGTGGCCCGCATTTTGCAAACATGCAGCAACATATAGCGTACCCAGTGGTTGCCAGTAATTGATCTGAAAACCGGCAGTCTTGGTGGGAAATAATTCTTCCGGTAACCAGGAAGGTATGACAAGGGCGCATTTCATCCTGTTTCTCCTTAAGAGTCTCCTGAAAACATTGTCGTTGAAACCATTCCATTCATTTGCATTTGTTTTCGCTGAATTTCTTCTGCCACATCGAAACCCGCTTTCATAGCGTGGTCCATATTGTAATACTTAAACATCCCTCCTCGACCTGCCGTGTACAGATTTTCAAACTTTTCCAGATATTGATTAATTGTATGGCAGTGGTCACTGTAACCGATCTCAAATAAAGGATAGGCATTTGGAATTCGCATCACCACCTGGTCAATAATATCCTTCTGATCGATGATGCCGAGGTCATGCAGAATTTTGCTGGTACTGGTAATCAACTCAAAATCTTCACTATTCCACGTTTTGTCACCACGAAAACAGAAATACTCAATCACCAGAAGTGATTTTCCGGGTGGCGCCATACTGTCACTCCAATTGGTTGGCTCGTGAATACGACCAAATGGAATGGATTTTTCCGGTACATAAATCCAGGTGTGGCCAGTAACGCGAGGTCGATTGACCATAAGGGTGACCGTCACAAGATCACGGCTGCGTAATTGTGAAGCGGCCTTCAATACATGCTCTGGTGGTTTTGGTCTTAAGGCGTTGACAAGAACAGGGAGTGGAATGGTGGAAACAAAATGGCTTGCGGATAATTGACCTGGTCGATCATTACATAGTATTTCCACACTTTGAATTCGCGAGTCTGAGTGATTAACAAAACGCACACGTGATTGTGTATATATGGTGTGTTTTTTACATATATCCGCAGCCAGATTGTCGGTAATTTGGCCTATACCTTTTCGTGGATAAAGGAAACGGTCTGCCAGTGTGGTGAATTTCTTTTTACTGGTAGGCAGTATGGCTTTTGCAATGGCCTTCCCTAAAGATAATCCTTGAATTCGCTGTTCTACCCACCGTTGATCAATGTGCTGGCATTCTATGCCCCAAACCTTTTCACTATAGTCACGAAAGTAGATATTGAACATAGTGCGGCCAAAATTGGCCACCACCCAGTCTTCAAGTGATGCTGGTATTTCGGTAGTGAATTGTGCGCGAATGCGCTCATAAATATAATCCGCCAATATCTTTGCCGACATTTTTGGCCCAAAAGCGGATAATGCCTTGAAAGGTTTTAGAGGGTAATCAAAATAACGATTTCGGAGTAGAATCTTACTTGAGCGGGGAACGACAAGACAATCCTCGTTGAGGATAGTTCGTACAAAAGTATCCAGTTCCTGGTCATTGGTAACAAACCGATGGCCGCCCAAATCAAAACGAAAACCATTATGTTCAATGGTGCGTGCCAGACCACCTATATTTTTACCTGCTTCTATAACAGTCACAGGGAAATTAGCTTTGGTTAGCGCGTGGGCGGTACTCAGACCAGCTAATCCTCCGCCCATAACCAATGCATGGTTAATCGTATTTACTCTGTCATCCAAAACTCACCTCTACTCGGTTAAGTCTTTATAGTAATCCTGTAGCTCCTCGCTCACACCCTCTGGTGCCGAGCCCTCGGATCCAGCCCCATAACCACCTGCATCAGGAGCTTCAAAGTAACCCGGTTCTACACCCGTACCATAGGATATTGTCCAGCCAATAAAAAACGATAACATGCAGCTAACAATAATGATTGCTGACCATTGATAGATTTTCAATGTTCTCCCTCCCTATTCTTGTTAATAAAGGGACAGTGTTGCTCAACAATGCAGTCCACGGCCTCATTCTGCCTCTTCGGACAATTGTTCGTAATATTTTTCCATATCTTCACTGACATCCGATTTCAGGCCTATAGCCTCGCTCTTATCTCCACCAATCATCCCAACCTCTATCATGGGCGGTAAGCTGTAACCCATTAGAAATCCCATAAACACTGTCACCACCAGAATGACAACCCAGAGTCCGTTTTTCATTGTATAGGCCCCCAAATATTACGATCACAATCAGCTAGTTTTTCATAAATAAGCGTTATTACATTTATGATTTGATCGTTATTTTTAAAGATCATTTTTCTAACCTACGCCTTTTCTATATCCCATAAGAACTGGCCGCCTTCCTTGCTTTGTGAAACGATTTCATCGCCTGTAATATCGCACATGGCAGCAATAGATTCACCAGAGGAAGGGTTATCAAATATCACCTGTAAATGATCACCAGATTCAATTTTTGATAATGCCTTTTTGGTATAGATTTGTGGGTGTGGACATACATAACCTTTTACATCCAGACGATAGTGTCCTTCAGATTGTTTTTCAAAATTCATGATACATTCCTCCTATGATTAACTGGACTTGTTATCACATGCCGCACGATTCGAATTGTTTTGCCATTTTTCTTTCAGTCCACCAGTTAAAGAATTTAACACCAATATAAGCGCCACCAATCATACCTAACCCAAACAACCAGCCAGAAACATCACCTTGTGAGACCCTGACAAAAAATGCGCCGACATTACATCCTAATCCAAGTCGAGAGCCGATACCCATGAGTGCACCACCAATAATTGCCCAGGTTGCCAATTCTAAGGTCGGCTTTTTGAATTTGAACTCATTGTGCAGCAAGGCCATTACTGCAGCACCGCCAATAAGTGCTAATGACATCCAGTCTGCAGGATTCAGGGCAGGGTTGGGTATGCCGTTAACAAAACCAAAATAGATGTTATCCATATTCTCTGCGCCCATTTTATTAAACGCCCAGCCAACCCATTGGGCCTCCTGTGTAGTCACATACCAATAGCCTGGATCGAATACAGTACCGTTAACAGATAGACCAAAGTCATGCCCCATTCTCTCTAGCAACGAACCCGCATTTCGCACACCAAATTTTACGCGAAGTCCCTGGGTCACTAGCATCTGTAAGCCGCAAAAGATGCCCAGAATCAAACCGGCTATTGCGGTTCGTTTTGAGGAAGAAATCATGGCCCAATATCCTTTCAAATCATCCTTAAAACTAAACCCTGATTGCTTTTTCAGAAGTTTTCTCTTGAAACCACCTCTTGACCAAAAGACATAGACGATAATCAACAAAATGGTGCCAGGCACAAGAACACCAATGAGTACATTGGCAAAAAAAGCGCCTGCTACAGAATCATTGGAAAGACCGAGAAGGCTGGCATAAGTCATCACCGGTTGATCCCATACATAACCCGCAAGATACTGGTCTACCCATCCATCGCCTGCATTTATTGTTGATGGTAATCCCTTTGCTACGGCTGATTCATGCCAGGATTCCGGCACCAGTTTATTGGTCCATCCAGCCACATCGGCAAACAAGGCCTGGGTAACACTGATGGATAAGATAACAATGAGCGCAACGCCATTACCCTCACCCGTTTTATATAATGAGCCGGAGGCGCAACCACCGGCAAAGACCATGCCCACACCGAAGATAAAGCCGGCAATAACTGCATGAACACTTGTGGGAGCCGCATGAAATGTACTCAATCCAGTAGCACTAATAAAAGCACTGACAAAAGCAAACAGCGCTGTGGCCACCATGACACCAACAACCATTCGCGGGACGCCTACAGCAAACAGATCACGAAACGCTGATGAAAAACAGAAACGACCATATTGCAGACACATACCATAGATAAACCCAAACCATAGATAAACCGACAGATAAATATAATATTCGTTGTAGGCAAATGTGGATATGCTAATCATGGCGAAGAACCCAACAATACCAAAAGCCCACATTCTTTTTTTTCTTAGGTCATTCTCTAATGCTGTAGCATCCATTGTGTTCTCCTCCCATCTGCATCAAAGGATTGTATTAATTGCCTGACTTCTGACAGGTAAATAAATATCAACGATTGTTTTGTAACGATATATTTCTTCCTGTGTTACGAATTGACGGGCATGTTTATATGCAGAGAGTCGTTCTCTTATATTGCCCGGAATCTCCTGTTTTTTACTATTCGATATAACAGCAATAATTCTTTCTGTATTTTCTTTATTGTATTGATAATATGTTGGTAATTTATATTCCCAGGTAAATCTCAGAGGAGACGACTGCATATCATTTAACTTTGTTTGAGGGTCTCTTCCTCTTTCATCTCTATAGATGACCTGTTTCTGACTATATAAATCAAATAAGGGGATACTCATAACTGGATTCACAGATGATCGGGTTTGTGGAAGCGTAATAACCTCTACTGTTGATAGTTCCATGGAATCAATATATTTACTGGCGGCCTGGATATTGCTTGCGCTGGTGCTTCCAAGAAAAGAGGAAAATCCTGATACTGAGAAGATGCTTGCTGATAGCAGGATGCATAAGCTCAAGTAACGCCGAATCCTTGCTTCCTTAATGTTAGCTAACGCGTAACCTGCCATTAGGGATAACATTGGGAATGCGATCAAAACATACCTTATTCTTCTAATATCAATTATTAATATCAATAGGATCATCCAGCCAATAATTAAATATTTTAAATCCCTCTTCTTGTAGGCAAGATATAGTGAAACAACGGCGGCCAGAGAGACAAAAGGATGGGATTGAAAAAGGAATGTCGATAGGTGGCTTTCTGACCATCCGCTTAGTGCAGGCCACTGATATCCGATCAACAATTCTATTTGGTTAACAAATACTTCATGCTTCCAAAGTAACAATAGGCCCAGAAAAGCAGAAAGAGAGGCCAGGACAATAATATTTTGTTTTAGCATCATTTTCCTGGCATCAGGATTGACTGTGATTTTGAAAAGAACCAGTGAAATCACGGGTAAAATACTCAGCATCAACCAGGTTGAGTATTTTGTCAGCATTGCCAGGACAATACACACCGCAGCGAGTACTGGTAAAATCGAATTCTGTCGTGTTAATGCCCGGGTATAGACGAATATAGCAAGGGAAAGAAAAAACATGGCTGGCACATCTACTAACATCAATGGTACCTGTGTGTGGAGATAAGGGATTGCCAATAACATCAGCGCTCCATACAGACCTACACGCTCACTCCACAGGAGCTTACCGATAAAAAAGGTCATGATGACCGTGCCGGAAAAAAAGAGCGTATTAATGACCTGTATGCCTGCTCGACTTTCCCCAGAAACTTGAAATATTAATCCATAAATAAACGGGACAAGAGGTAAGTCAGTCCAGGCCATGATTCCACGCCCCCACTCGCTAATAAAATAGCCAATGCCGTACATCTCCACATATTTTGCCTGGGTGAAGTATCGAGCGGCATCTACAATCACCTCAGGGCTACTCCAGTGCAAAATGCCAATGGAATACGATATTAAAAACAGGACGGGTACGAAATAGTGACGTGAAAGTTTAATGGTAGATATATACCATGCGATCATTAAACCTATAATCAGGGTGAATGAGATGGCCAGTAGGTCTGACTCAGAGAATATCCATTGCCAACTGGTTAGACGATTGTCATCAATAGCACGTAACGATAATAAAGCAAAAAAAACACACAGGGATGATAAATAGATCAGTATTGCTTCTGGACAGCGTGCGATCGATGAAATTCTCAGGCAAGCCTGTTGAAAATAGGAATGAAACCCTACCGTTGTATTACCAATAAGAACCTGTTCCCCATTTTCACAAGGATCGATCCGATTGTTAACACCTTTACCAGGAGATAACTTTATCGCATTGCTCGATCTTGTCGACAAGCTCATCATAAGATGTTTCCTTGTTGGTGAGATCTACAGTCTCGACTTTATTATCATTTTTTTGTTCCTCGATGAGCTTCGTGGCTTTTTCATCGGGACCATCATTGAAGATATACAGTATTTTCATGGGTAGATTCCCTTGCTTCTTTTACAGGGATATGACTTTATCCGCTTCATTATTCATCATCGCGTTGTTAAATTGACTGCCCAGGACGATTTCCTTTGATATCCCTTCCGTATTCACACCTTGATCGCTAGCACTGTGCTGGCAAAGGCTCATCACAACGTTATCTGCTGTACATAGCTGAGTAAATTCGGGATAAGCCAATAATCGAGTACCGGAGTCCATGGCGAAGATAGATACGTCATGTCCCTTTGCGCTAGCTGCCTGAGTGATACCAACAACATGGTCTAGATGGCGGTCTGTTGTTATTATTATCCCTAACTTCACGCTGTATCCCCCTCAAGCCAATTTATTAGTTTTGCTAGTAATAGGAATACACGCATTACTGCATATCAGGAATGATGCATATGCATCATTTTGGGGTCGCATCAGAAAAGGACAGTAATATTAACTCTCATACATGATGAGACACTACGCGAGACTATCAGAACGGGTTTTTTTGGAATGGCGTCAAAAAACGATATAGGTGACTGAATCACCCACAGGAAAATACTACGCAACTAAATAAGATCAACTAATAGGGCAAAATATGGTCGTAAGACAATAACTCCCTGGCCATTGTGGCTGTTGGTATATAGGCGGACTCAGTACAACCCTCAATATTTGAATAGGTCTTAATATCCATTTCATCAAGGGTCTCAATATTCAATTCATTGTCCTTTGTCTTAACCAGATCTCTGTCGAGTAAAAAAACATCGACACTATCATCCATCAAGGTTAAGCCGATGGACATGCGTATCGCTTCATCTTGTCTATCCTTAATGATAACCGCTATTTTTTTACTCATAACAGGTTCCTCGTATTTTATAGGTAAATATATTTCCTAGTGCACAAGGTTATGACGATAGGCGTAAGCTACTGCCTCTGTCTGGCTATGGACACCCAGTCGCTTCTGGATGTGTTGCATGTGATTACGGACAGTCGTCAGGCTGATCAATAGTCGTTTTCCTATAGAGGCTAGCGATATTCCTTCTGCCAGCAATTGTAGTACCTCATTTTCCCGGCCAGTAAGGCGAGAGACTACTTCATCACCTTGCCGGGTATTAGCTGGATATGTGAATGATGAGGCTGATGGATTTCCTGCGCTCATGGCGTAATCAATAGAAGAAAGAACATCGGTGGACATGCTTCTATTAAGCAGGTGCATCACCACCCACCCCTTTTTACACATTGATGGCACCAGGACAATATTGACCGATAGAACGATCTGGTCACCCTTAGTGTCATTGGTCTTGATCGAGAAGGATTTAGGTGCGTCTGTTGCTTTCCCGGAGGCCATATCGGCAACGCAACAACCACGTTTACAAAACTGGGCATCGGTTACCGGATTGCGACCGCATATGACATCACAACATGGACGGCCTAGCACCCAATTAGATGAGCGACCAAAAAGCTCTTCACAACCTGCATCCCAATAAATAATTCTCTGCCTGGCATCAACAGCATAGGCTCCATCTACTGCGCCATATAAAATATCTCCAAGAATAGGCACCCTTTATCCCCTTTTATTTATTATTTAATATAGGACTTACTACATTGCTCATGTTTAAGCTCGATAGTTGAGCAAAACGGTATATTATAATCCCTCCAAACGAAACTGAGCGTTACCTGTAAATCTAGTACAGATTGAGCAAGAATCTACAGGTGATGTAAATAAATCATAAAAAATATGGAATGCTATTTTCAACAGACATGAAAAAACCCACCCAGAGTTAACATAAGCAGGTTTTTCCAAACGCTTTAGCAGTATTTATAAAGCACCCTGCAATCTGAAATCAAATCGGTGCTCTAGTTAAAATATAGGTGTTCTTTGGAGAAATACAAGGCGTTCTTCGAAGGAATCTATCCCTGACAGATCATCTGAAAACGTCCCCCCACTTCATCACTGTGATTTTGGTTGCAATGAGACCAGAAGAAGTCTACAACTACTACTAGATGAAACGGGTATTCCAGTTCGCTATTTTCACAACTAGCGATTAAAAGAACAAAGAACAATAATGGAAAAAAGGCATGGGAGCATGAGCAGCAGATCACCTCGCTTTGGAGTATTGCACCAGAGCAATATCACCATGTTCTTTTTCAGCCTGGCGCTAAGTTTCATGTTGCTTGCGGGGGGGCTATTTGGCTCGGAGGCGCGCGCCGAATACGGTGATATCGTCCTCAATAATTATTCCGACAAGAATGGGATTCGCCCAGTAATTTTTCCTCACTGGTTTCACCGCATGCGTTACGCATGCAAATCTTGCCATAGCGACATTGGATTTCCCTTTAAGGCTGGTGGCAGTAAGGTCAACATGCTCAATATTATCAGTGGTGAATACTGCGGCGCCTGCCACAATGGCCAAATTGCCTGGTCGGTGGAAAACTGTGACCTGTGTCATTCTGCCCTGCCGAACACGCCTACGCAGGTGCACAACAGTGTGTTAAGAGCACCGAAATAATTCAATTATGCCGATCTATTAATATGAATAAACGCCAGATTACAATTACTTCACTTACCTTGTTCGCAGTCGCCCTGACCGCACTGATGGGTGTAGGTGTAGTCAATGCGGCGGGTAATCCTAATCCTTTTAACCGACTCTTTGTGCCACCCAAAGAGCGTGACACAGCCTTAAAGAATGACAAAATTCACGACCCCTCCGTACCTGGACTGAAGCTGTTACAGCAGCCCAAAGAAGCCTTTGCACCACTGCCTGGCAGTATAGGTGGTAACTATATTAACTGGGTGCAAGCTCTTAACAAGGGCCTCATCAAGCCTCATTTCGATCACCTTGATGCCAGCAAAGAGGCCCTGTCCATGGATCTGGTGATTGTCATGGAGGTTAAGGGCAGCATGCCCAATGTAGCCTTCCCTCATAAAGAACACACGGTCTGGTTAGAATGTACCAATTGTCATGATTCCATCTTTAAGCCATTAAAAGGCGCTAACCCCATGAGCATGGCGGAGATTATGTTGGGACAAAAGTGTGGCGTGTGTCATGGTTCTGTGGCATTTCCAGTCACAGAATGCCGTCGTTGTCATACGGAATCCAAGAAAACTGCGAAAAAGTAACTCCCTTTGCGACCTCAACGAATTGGCTTTTACTTCCTGCTATTTGGTTTATTGCTCTTTGCCCCACTGAGTATGGCTGATGAGCCTCGTCGCATAATCACGGCCGATGCTAGCAAATTAGGGGTGGGTCAAAATATTGGTTTTGTGGAAAAACTCATCCATGAATCTGCCGCCGCTAAACAAATCTTGAAAAGTGACAATCCAGAGGCTCGCGCATTTCAGGAAAAAGCCATCATGCATTTGGATGAAGCAAGGGCAGCTGAGAAACAAGGCAATGCCGAGGCCGTTGCCAAGGCCCTGAACAAGGCTAAGCTAGCCATTTTTATGGGCATGCGACTTGTGGGCGGCAAGGTCGTAAAAGATAAAAAGCAGGAGAACTACAATAAAAAGCGGCATAGTCTGGAATCCTTATTGGCTGCTCATAAGCGCATACGTAAAGAAAATGAGTCAGGACAGGATTCCAGGGATGCAGAAGTCGAAACTCACACTCAGAAAAGGATGCAAGAGGCACAAGCGTATTATGACAAGGGAGAACTGATCAAGGCCGGGGATGTGCTGAATAACGCCTATCTCAGTCTTAAACTTTCCCTGGTTAAATTACGTGATGGAAAAACGTTGGTACGCAGCCTTCACTTTGAAACCAGGGAAGATGAATACCGATATGAATTAAGGCGTAACGACACCCACAATATGCTCATCAATACCGTGCTGAAAAAGAAGCGCGAAGATCCACGTCTTGGCAAACTCATGGATATCCCGCTCAAGGAAGCAGACAAGCTTCGTACCGAGGCAGAACAACAGGCAGGCAGCGAGAATTATGAGGCCGCCATAAAAACCCTGGAAGAGTCCACAAAACACATTATCCGCGCCATTCGCATGGCAGGTATCTTTATTCCTGGCTGAATTTCCAGTTAATTAAACAATGCGAGCAAGTGCCCCATTTGTTTATGGTTTGAACACAACATATATTAGTAAACAAAACATAATAATCGATATTAGCGTGACTATATTTTTTCGCGTTTTTTCATTTTTAATTACTTTTTTGAGTTTTTTATGGATCAGCCATGAAATGGCAAAATAGGAAGAAAGTACCAGTAAGCCAAATATAATTACTTTTCCTGTAATATCCGGCACGATTTATTCCTTGTATTTTTAAATGGCTTTAGCCACTTTCACACAGGCATGAAAAAACCCACTCAGCGTTTGCAGCAATAAGCAGGTTTTTCCTTACGCTTTAGCAGTATTTATTAAGCACCCTGCAATTTGAAATTAAATCGGTGCCTTATTTAAATATAGGACTTTTTTGGAGAAACACAAGGTCAATTTTAAAAAGATTTAATACGTCGTCAGGCCAAAAAGTATGGATTAATAACTTAGTAAATTCAAAAATTAATCGTTTTCTGTCCTGATTATATCTATGGGTAATGTAGGACGGATATAATTATTTTATACTCTCTTTCAGCCGTTCTGGCAGTTCAAGTGTATCGCATGCGGTAAAATCTTTTTGAATGTCGTTCACAACCAGTGCCCGTGTATGCTCATTTATATGGGTATTGAGTAAACCGTGGAAATGGGGAGCGGCAACCAACACCAGACTTTTGTATTCATTAGCAGTACGGCCCTTCTCCAGCGCATTGGCCAGTTCACCTGCGAAACGTTCGGCTTCATAATCCTTAGGATCAGTATGTTCAGCAAAGGCACCATGGCCTGTTCCTTTACTTTGGTAGTGCCCTGGCCGATCAGACGCCAGGTCTGAACCTTTTTCACGGCTCTCAGGATGACTGAATTCCTTTATACAATGCAGCGATGCTCCAACTTTTTCTGTTTCGAACAAGCGCGCTTCACTCGCGCCAGCAACTAAAACCCAAGTCGTACTCATATCATGCCTCCCGGAAAAATTTACCCTATGTGCTAAGAATACCACATTTATACAGCTTGCTAGATTATTGGTTAATTAAAGTGGGATCAGTAACTAGCTTTTTTACTCATTGATTTTCAGTAGACTCCTTGTTTTGTTCAGAACCGCCCTGGGCATCCACCATCGGAACAAAAGAAACGCCAAGGATACTGTTTGTTTGTATATTGCCTTGTTCGTCTTTATCAACACGCATCAGTTCCTGGTGGCAATAAGGCAGACCTATGGGGATCACCAAATGCCCCCCTGGTTTAAGCTGCTCAATCAGTGTTTGAGGAATAAAAGGGGCTGCCGCAGTGACAATAATACCATCATAAGGAGCATGTTCAGGCCAGCCTTCGTAACCATTTGCATTTTTGGCTTCAATATTCTGATAATAATTTTGCTTCAGGCGTTCACGGGCTTCACCGTTTAATTCCTTAATAACCTCCATTGTGTAGACTTTTTTTACCAGCAGGGAAAGAATGGCTGTTTGATAGCCTGAACCAGTCCCTATTTCCAATACAATATCATTTTCATCAGGTTCCAGGAGGTCGGTCATCAAGGCCACGATGTAGGGTTGAGAAATGGTTTGATTATGGCCAATGGGTAATGGTCCATTATCAAAGGCGAAAGGCTTTAAATCATCAGGAACAAACAAATTGCGGGGGACTCTTCGCATGGCATCCACAACGCGAGGATTGAGCTTATCGCGCCCGGTCATCTGGCGGGTATAAGTTACTTCCGACTCGATGGTGCTTATCATTTTGTCAATTTTATTCATTTCGCATGTAAATAACAGGTAACTAAATAGTGCACTTATACTAAAATATAGCTAAAGGTAGGTCATTTATGTCAAAAGAATCGAAAAAAAATCAGCTAAACATAACCGAGCTCAAGAAAGAGAGGGATCGATTGCGTCAGAAGTTAACCGCAATCGAGGCCGATTATCGAAAAGGTCTGGTGCCAGATTCTGAAGATCAGGCTATCGAGCTTGAAAATGCGGATGTTCTGGAAGGGATTGCCAGGGTAACTGCTGAAGAGCTGGAAAAAGTTGAAGCAAGCTTGTCAGAACTTGAATAGAAGTATTTCATAGGAAAGGAAAATCCAGGCAGATAGTTATAAATGAAACAAATGAAGCACATACGGCAAATGGGGAGGCAGCCCCCTTTTATTGTGGGTTTATTTCAATTGTCCGGCTATAAAGGCCGTAGTCCATGCGGCCTGGAAGTTAAAACCTCCAGTAATGCCATCGATGTCCATTAGTTCGCCAGCAAAATACAGGCTCTTGACTGCCTTACTTTGCATGGTATTCATATCGATGCTTTCCAGGCTGACGCCACCACAGGTCACAAACTCTTCTTTAAAGGTGGTTTTCCCACTCACTGAATAAATATCATTGGTTAATACGCTGACCAGTTTATTTAACCCCTTTTTTCCGAGCTCTCCCCATTTCTTTGTTACAGACAAGTCACTTTTTTCAAGCAGATAACGCCATAATCTGTCTGGTAATGAATATGGCCTTATGTTTGGCAATAATTTATTGGGGTTTGTATTAACAATACCTTTCAGGTCTTCCATAACAACGTCGTTATTTTGAATATTGGCCCAATTTACCTGTGTTTTGAATACATAGTCTCTTTCACTCAGTAGCCTTGCACCAAATGCGGATAGTTTTAAGATTGCGGGACCACTCATTCCCCAATGAGTGATGAGCAGAGGGCCATCGGATTTAAGCCTGGTTCCCTGTATGTTCACCAGCGTTTTTTCCACCACAATACCCATTAGCTCAGTAATTGGCTCGGTTGGCATATTGAAGGTGAACAACGAGGGAACAGGGTCTTCGATTTTGTGTCCCAGGGCTTCAAGCCACTCCAGACCTTTTCTTTTTGGAGAACCACCTGTCGCAACGATTACTTTGTCAAAGATCTCCGTGGGAATTTCTCCCTTTGTAAAGCCTAGCTCAAGTTTATTGCCGGCTGGTTTAATGGTTTTTATCCCTACCCCGGTTTTTATCTCGATATTTAATTTTCTCGTTTGCCTTAAGAAACAATCAATGATGCTTTGTGAGTCCTGTGATTCTGGGAATACGCAATTATCATCCTGAGTGACCAAAGGGACACCCCTGGACTCAAACCATTGCATGGTGTGTTGGTTATCAAATATACGGAAGGATTTTTTTAAGGCTTTTCCGCCGCGGGGGTATGCTTCGGATAGTTCTTTTATGGAGCTACAGCCATTAGTGACATTGCATCGTCCTCCACCCGATATTTTGACTTTGGCGAGAAGTTTTTGTGATTTTTCGAAGATGAAAACATTAGCGTCCGGGTAATTTTCTTTCGCGGCAATAGCCGAAAAGAAACCAGCCGCCCCGCCCCCGATGATTGCAATATCCATTTAATGTCTAGTAATGCCAGGTTAACCTTTTTGATGAAACTCAATAACGTTTTTGTCCTGATCCCGAATAAAGAACATTACACCACCATCTGGTAATGTTATAGGACCTTCGGTGATATGGATGCCAAGGTTTTCAATTGAGTCCTGGGCGGACTGAATATTATCAACGTCTAAAGCCATGTGTGTGTAGCCCGGGTATTTTTCAGTGACGTCCATAAGGATATTTTCTTCTAACTCTGTATCAGCATTAAGAATAAAGTTTATATTCACGCCAGATGGATGTTCCATTATTGCTACTGGCTCAGGCCCTATAGGCCCCATAAGGAATATAAAGCCAAGCTGCTCATAGAATGCTCTTGCACTTTCGAGATTAGATACTCTTATGCCTATATGATTGATACCGATAATTTCTTTCATGCATATAATCCTGATATTTTTTATGCTGGATAGTAGATAGTCAGATTAACGGGTTAAATCACTAATCCCTTATTATTTGTTTTCCCCAGTTTTCATCTGCCTTTATTCTTAATTTTTCGGGCCCCTCTTTATTCCAGCTATTAAGAGTATTGGTGAAGAACGCATTGTAAAATAAGTACAACTTGCCATCTAAAATCTGAAATGTTTCCGGATCGATTGACACTCTTTTGTCAGAGTCTGCAATTGCATACGCACACCAGCCGCCATATTGTGGAATATATTTCTTCGGATCAGATTTAAACTTATTTAAGTTCTCTTCTGTAGAAAACTTAAATTTCACACCATCATGATTGAAGGTGTATTTCTGAGCACCTTCAATAGCCTTATCGTTAAAATATTCA
>JAUWLO010000218.1 GCA_030613605.1 Gammaproteobacteria bacterium
TTCCGGCTCACCAAACGATCGAGAAACAACAACCCATCAAGGTGATCAACTTCATGTTGCACTGCTCGTGCTTCAAAGCCCTCACACTGAAACTCATGTTGCTTTCCAAATTCATCAAATGCCGAGAGTGTTATTTTTTCAGCGCGAATCACATTACCAGTGAAATCAGGTACCGACATACAGCCTTCTCGCCCCATGATCATGCCGTCCCACTCGGTAAGTTCCGGATTAATCAACACCAAACGGCCGTGATTACTACTGCCTTTCGGCAATTTCTTCATTTTAGAAAGATCCACAATCGCAATGCGATCAAAACGCCCCACTTGCGGCGACGCTATACCAATTCCACCCGGACCTGCGCGCATTGTTAAATCAAGGTCATTAACAAAACTCCGCAATGCGTCATCAAATTTTTCTACTGGAGCCGACACCTGTTTAAGGCGTTTGTCCGGATAATGAATAATGTCCAGCATTGACACAAAAAAACTAACCGACCAGGGTATCAATATAGGATAGCTGAGTATCAATGCCTTCTTTTTTGACAATGGCCAATGCCGATTTCAACGCCTCAATACCTTCTTTGGCCTGGCCTTCAATATGCATAATATAAATAGGCTCGGCTTCGGTACCACCCACATCGGAGGTGAGATCAAGTATGTCCAGCCCTGCCTCGGCCAGCGCACCGGTCGCATGCGCAACAATACCCGCCCGGTCTGCGCCATAAACTGTAATACGCACATCAGGTTCGTGATGATGATGCAAACCGCCTTCGATTTTATCGATATGCAAATGCAGGCCAAACGACTCTGCCTCACCCTGGATTAGATTTTGTAATGACTTAGCTGTTCCCTCGTGCTGCACCATCATCATGATGGTGAAACTGGTACCCAAACGCATCATGGAGGTCTCACCAAGGTCACAGCCTCCCTCGTACAGGGCATGAGTAACGTGGGCCACAATACCCGGCCGATCTTTTCCAACCAGCGTTAACATGTACCAGTGTTCAGCCATAAAGCCCTCCTAATTATTCACAAAATCAACGACGTGTCGTTTCTGTGGCATATCGACCAAGTCGCCAGGCGCTAGTATCGAGGATCCAGAAAAACCACACCTAGCCACTAGCAGCTCGCCACTGCCTTTCTTTACCTAGCCGCTCGCCACTAGAGACTTGCCCCTGTCTTCTCAATGCAGCGTTGAGTGAGCCAGATAAATTACAAAAACACCTGAAGCAATCAATACGATTTGCTGAACGGTAGCAACGACCTCTGTGCGTTTATGCAAACCGGGAATAAGATCGGCCACTGCGATGTATATAAAACTGGATGCTGCCACAGCTAACACATACGGTAATATTTCTTCCATACCGGCCAGCCACCAGTAAGCCAGCAAGGCGCCAACAATAGTAGCCAGGCTGGACAACACATTATAAAAAAGCGCTTTACCCCGCGTGAAACCACTGTGCAGTAATACAACGAAATCGCCCACTTCCTGTGGAATTTCATGGGCTGCAATGGCCAACGCAGTCACGATACCGAGATGAATATCGGTTAAAAATGCTGCGGCAATCAATATGCCATCCACAAAGTTGTGCATGCCATCGCCCACCAACACCATAATCCCCGCTGCCTTGCTGTTCTCATCATGACCATGAGACTGATCAGCCCCATGAGCTTCACAGTGATCGGAATGGCAATGCCGCCACAACACCAGTTTTTCCAGCAGGAAAAAACTTAACAGACCTAACAACACCGCCAGAAATATATTGTGGAAATCCTCAACACCCGACCCCATCAGCGCATGAGGCAACAGGCCCAGAAAAGCAGCTCCCAGCAGAGAGCCGATAGCAAAGCTCACCAGATGAGGCACCAGCCGAGAACGCACGCTGGCTGGTAACAATAAAAATGTGGATGCCACCATCACGCTGAGCACACCGCCCAGCAGACTAAAAATGATGATCCAGGTTAATAAACTCATAACAGGTTATTCCGAGGGGATGTCATTCCGGCGCCGGCCAGAATCCAGAGGTTGCCAAATGTTACTGGATTCCGGCCTGCGCCGGAATGACAACATCTGAATTGCTCTTTCATTTATCTTTACTCTTTTGTCTTTCCCCTGCCTCTAACCATATCAAACTTGCCATGCGTCCGGTTTTGCCATCACGACGAAAGGAATAAAAACGTTCTCGATCTTCAAATGTACAAAAATCACCGCCATATACAGATGTCACGCCAGCATTTTTCAGTCGAATGCGAGCCAGTTGATAGAGATCCGCTAACCAGCGACCTTCATTTGATGAAGGCACAAAAGCACCGGCAGCCTCGGGGTTCTGTTCAACCCCTGTCCCAATAAAGGCCTGATAGACCTCTTCCCCTACCTCGAAGGACTGTGGCCCAATAGCGGGGCCCAACCAGGCCAGGATTTCATCGCCGGGCACACCCAAAGCCTCGACGGTGGATTCCAGCACGCCAGCCGCCAGCCCACGCCAGCCGGCATGGGCCGCGGCCACTTTTGTGCCGGCTCGATCACAAAACAATACCGGCAAACAATCTGCCGTTAGCACAGCACATACACAACCCGGCTCACGGGTCATGCTGGCATCTGCTTCCGGCATACCAATGCTGCCACTGTCCAGTTTTTCTACTGTGGTACCGTGCACCTGACTTAACCAGTGGGGTTTCTCCGGCAACAAAAGAGCCTCGCCCAATCGTTGCCGATTGGTCGCTACCGACGCCACCTCATCTCCCACATGACCGGCCATATTGAGGCTATCAAATGGCTCTGGACTAACGCCTCCAGAACGAGTCGTTGTAGCGGCATGCACATTGGCTGGAGCTGGCCATTGGGGGGTAATGAGATCCAGACTCATTTTGCTTTTTTCGCCACTTTCATCATTCACTTGAGTTACTTATTCGCCCTGGCATCCTGTCGACAGGCTTCAATGAGTTTCGCCATGTCTTCCGGTAAGGGCACTTGCCACTCCACCGACTCTCCCGTTTTAGGGTGCACGAAGCCCAGTCGAGCCGCATGCAGAGCCTGCCGTCTGAATCCCCGCAAGGCCGCTTCCAGCTCCGGTGTAACTTTGGGGGGAATGCGCAACCGTCCGCCATAAACCGAATCGCCCACCAGAGGGTAATTGATGTAGGCCATGTGCACCCTGATCTGATGGGTGCGACCCGTCTCAAGTTTGACCTTGACGTACGTGTGGGCGCGAAATTTCTCCATCACCCGATAATGAGTGATGGCCTCTTTGGCATTCCTGGCTTCCCTGCCAATAAACTCACTATCCTCCTCTCCATTAACGATCACTCTATTTTCAACCACAGCCTGTCGCGTACGGTTCACAGGGTGCCGTCCAATGGGTGCATCCACAGTGCCGCCAGCCGTCATCACACCCTGGGACAGGGCCCAGTATTCACGCTCAACGGTCCGCGCCTGTAATTGCTCAACCAGTGATTTTTGGGCCACCAGGGTTCTGGCGATCATCAGCAGACCACTGGTGTCTTTATCGATGCGATGCACCACACCTGCACGCGGCACCAGTTCCAGTTCCGGGGCGTGATGCAGTAAGGCATTACTGAGGGTGCCGTCCATATTGCCCGCGCCGGGGTGTAGCACGATTCCGGCTGGTT
>JAUWLO010000135.1 GCA_030613605.1 Gammaproteobacteria bacterium
GCTCACAGGCAGTCCTCTTCTTTGAGTGGGGCGCGCAATTTCTTTACCGCATAGCGTAGACGACTCTTGGTGGTTTCGTGGGTGCTTGCGGTGATTTCTGCAATCTCTTCCAGTGAGTGAAAACCTTCCTGGCGAAGTACAAACACATTTCGTTGATCAGTCGGCAAGGCCTGCACCAGTTTTTGCAATAGCTCAATACACTTGTCGATGAAATGCTGTTTGTCCGGGCTTGCCTCATTGCCGGGTAGTTCATCTGTTTGGTTGTTATTAGAGCTGTTATCCGCGTTGACTAAACGCACTGCATTTTTTCGAAAGTGATCAATTGCGCGGTTGTGTGCAAGGGTGTACAGATACGTCGAGAACTTTGCGCTAACTGTGTACTGCTTGCGCGACGTTATCACGCTGAACCAGACTTCCTGGAAGATTTCTTCAGCTGTTGGTTGATGATTGCCTGTCTGCCGAAGCACGTAACGATACAAAGGTGCACGATGCCGTTCATACAGGATTTCAAACGATGTTACATCGCCGCCTGCGTAGTCCACCATTAGCTGTTCGTCTGGCACATCCACGGAATGACTATACAACATGTTCCTGGCAATATGCTCCTAATAAAATGTACCGAATAACGTATGTTGAACAAAAAATCCCGCGGTCAGTGTCAGCGTTATGAACAACGACCGCGGGAGTTACTTTTATCGCTTAATCCCTAATCTTTTTAGAGTTACCTGGACTCAAGCTGCTAGCCAGATTAACCAGTTGCACAAACTCCGAGCGATAACCGAAGGGGTCCGGTCCCCGAGATTTGCGCGCCAGGTTCAACACATCCGTGTAGGTAAAGGACTCGGTATAGGTGCCGCCCTTCAACAGCTGTCCAAAACCGGCCACACTGGCGGCGAACTGGAAGTCTGTACTGGTGTTGTTCAATGAGGACTTAATATCCCGCACATACAGAGGCTGCTCGATCAGCGTGCTCTTTGGCTGGCCGGGTTTCTTGTAGCGCAGGCGCAGAAAGGCCAGTTCTTTGGTATTGCGCAAGATGCCGTACGATACTGCCTCGTCACGTTTTCCATTGGAGGCGCCATAGCGAAGAGGGTCAATCAGTCCTTTGTTATTAGTTAGAGTGATTTCGTACAGAGCCGTCACCGTATGGCCGGCACCTATATCGCCGGCATCAACTTTGTCGTTATTAAAGTCTTCGCGTTTCAGTGCCCGGTTTTCGTAACCAATTAGACGATATTCAGATACTGCGGCAGGATTGAATTCAATCTGAATTTTGGTGTCGCCCGCAATGGTTTGCATGGTGGATGACATCTGGTCGACCAGCACTTTTTGGGCTTCCTGCAAACTATCAATGTAATAGTTTGCGCCGTTACCGTGATCGGCCAGTTGTTCCGCCAGGTGATCGTTATAGTTGCCACTGCCAAATCCCAGTGTGGTTAAGGTGACGCCACTTTTGCGTTTTTCTTCTACCAGGGACTTCAACGATTCGAAGTTGGTGGTGCCGACATTAAAATCACCATCGGTGGCCAGCAAGATGCGGTTAACGCCACCTTTGATAAAGGATTGCTCCGCCATGCGATAAGCGAGACGAATACCGGCACCACCATTGGTGCTACCACCGGCCCGCAATCTTTCTAATGCATTTATGATGGTCGCTGTTTCATTGCCGGGTGTTGGTTCCAGCACAACACCGCTGGCACCGGCATACACCACCATGGAAACACGATCTCTTGAACTGAGCTGACGGGTTAACATGATGAGTGATTTTTTTAACAAACCCAGTTTGTTTTTTGAATGCATGCTGCCGGAGACATCTATCAGAAACACCAGGTTTGCTGCCTTGAGTTCGTGCTTTGGCACTTCATAACCCTTAATACCGATTCGCAACAAATGGCGGTCAGCTGCCCACGGCGATGGCGCCATTTCCGTGGTGACCGAAAAAGGCGTTTCTTTGGAACGCGGTACCGGGTACTGGTATGAAAAATAATTAATCATTTCTTCCACTCTCACGGCATCATGAACAGGCAGCCTGCCTTCACGCAGCATCCGACGAATATTGGTATAGGATCCCGTGTCCACATCTATGCTAAAGGTTGATACCGGGTGGTCTGCAGCACGCTTAACCGGGTTGTCACTGAAGTGGGCGTAGTTTTCCCGGTCTAGCGGTTCAACCGCAATACGGATATTCATTGGCGTGCTGGCTGAATAGTAGTCGGACATGCCTGGTGACATATATTTGTGTCGTTGCTTTTTCTCTGCTGTGACTCTGGCCGCCATCACCGCTTGCGGCATCACTTGCAAGGCTCCAGGATGATGAACAGAGGCATCCTGTTCTTCCGCTGTTTTCCCCACTGTGCCTTTTGATTTAACGATGGTTGACGTAACCAGGTGATCAAACTGTGCCGGGGTATTGGCGAGTCGCTCCTGGTCAGGCCTGGTTTTAACGCTGTCTTTAACACTGGCTTTAACAGCAGGCTGGCCCGAATTGTTGATTTGTTTGTTCGGAGTCGGATCTAATAATACGACCGACTCTGTTTTTTGGGGCGTCTCGCAGGCAATCAGGGCCATGGACACCATAGTGAATATCAGGGTTTTTGCTGGGTGTTTCATTGTTACTTCTCCTTGTTTTTATTACTGACAGGGGTGTGAGCGCAGGAGAATCGAAAAAGGGTTAAATTGACGAAAAAATTTTCACATTGGCAGCCCACTAGCTGAAAAGCACCCGAACCACGTACAATCCCCCAATGCGTCATTTATTAGTATTCATGCTTCTGCTCCTCACCAGCTGTGGGTTTCACCTGCGTGGTTCCGTGGCATTGCCGCCTGCGTTATCTGAAATTGCAGTAAAGGATGTTTCTCTTAACTCGGATATAGCCCCCGAATTACGCCAGGCGCTGGAAAATGCGGGTGTTCGGGTGAGTGATTCGGCTGCAATGGTGTTGCAGCTAAGGGCAGAAAAGTACGATAAGCGGGTATTGTCGGTGGATTCGGTTGGTCGAGCCCTGGAATACGGTTTGAGCTATAGCGTGAGATTTTCCCTGAAGGATGAAAAAGGAGCCATGTGGATACCCGAAGAGCCCGTTACCCAGACCCGCGATTTGCGGTTTGATTCAACCGCGGTGTTGGGGTCGGCAAACGAGGAAACACAGTTAAACACCGAGATGCGCCGTGATGCAATGTTTCAAATTTTGCGTCAGTTACAATATGCAAAAGAGCCTGAGCAATCCCCTCACCCCAGCACTCTCGACTCTGGTTCCGAACTTCGTTCTACCTCCTCCATCCCTGGAGTCGTCTCGGAGGGAAAGGGAGTCAACAGGGTAGAGCCAAAATGAAGCTTTATCCTGATAAATTAAATGCGCACCTAAAGGGTGATTTGTTGCCCATTTATTTTTTCAGTGGCGACGAGCCGCTGCAACTGGGTGAGGCTGCCGATGCCGTGCGTCGTGTTGCTCGCGAGCAGGGTTATACCGAGCGCGAGGTGATGCATGCGGAAAGAGGGTTTGACTGGAACGAACTGTCAGCGGCCAGCAATGCCATGTCGCTGTTCGCCGAAAGGAGGGTCATCGATCTGCGCCTGCCTTCGGGCAAACCGGGAAAGGATGGTGGCGCGGCTCTGGTGGAATATGCCGAACGACCACCAGACGACACGGTACTACTGATCTCCAGTAGCAAAGTGGACAAGCGCTCGCAATCAGCCAAATGGTATAAGGCGCTGGATAAGGTGGGTGCGACCTTGCAGGTGTGGCCAGTGGAGGCCAATGACATGCCTAAATGGCTGGATCAGCGGCTGCGATCTCGCGGTCTGCAACCGGAACGGGATGCCGCACGGCTGATCGCCGAACGGGTGGAAGGCAATCTGCTGGCGGCAGCACAGGAAGTGGATAAGCTGCTGTTACTCAATGGTGAAGGCCAATTGTCTACGGAACAGGTGGAGGCAGCGGTGGCCGACAGTGCCCGTTTTGATGTGTTCGGGCTGGTAGATGCGGCCCTGGTTGGTGATGTTTCCCGACTGACCCGTATGCTGGATGGCCTGCGTGGTGAGGGGGTGGAGCCCATATTGGTGCTGTGGGCGCTGACCCGTGAGATTCGCAGCCTTGCCGATATGGCGGCGCAGGTCGAGGGTGGTAAAGGCATTGATGGTGCATTGTCGCGGGTATGGGGCAAGCGTAAGGGGCCGGTGAAGGCCGGTCTGCAACGGCATAATCGGGTGCGCTGGCAGCAGATGTTGCGCCGTGCCGCACGGCTGGATCGTGTTATTAAAGGTGCAGCGGTGGGCAATGCCTGGGATGAGTTGTTACAATTGAGCCTGATGATGGCTGGCGTGAGACTATTTAGAGCAACAGGCTAAGGGCCTCTTTGTCAGGCCAAAGGCTTCTCATGCAGCAAGTTAAACAAATAGAAAATGATATGACGATGGATATTAAAAAATACATGACCGGGTTGGGCCAGCAGGCGCGCGCTGCTTCGCGTGCCATGGCGCGCGCCAACACGGGCGCAAAAAACGATGCGCTACTGTTTATTGCCGATGCGATACTGGCCGCGCAGGATGAGCTCATCAGTGAGAATGCCAAAGACCTGCAACAGGGTAAAAAAGACGGGCTTGATGATGCGCTGCTGGACAGGCTGGCATTAAACGCCGAGCGCATTGCCGGTATGGCAGAAGGCCTGCGTCAAATTGCGGCCTTGCCCGATCCTGTCGGTGAAATCAGCGACCTGAATTATCGTCCCTCTGGTATCCAGGTGGGCAGAATGCGGGTGCCGCTGGGGGTGATCGGCATTATTTATGAGTCGCGTCCTAATGTGACGGCGGATGCGGCCGGGTTGTGTCTAAAATCCGGCAATGCCGCGATTTTGCGCGGCGGCTCCGAGGCTAAACATTCCAATCAGGCGATAGCCAAAACCATTCATGCGGGGCTGGCCAAAGCAGGCCTACCGGTGGAAGCCGTGCAGGTGGTCGAGACCACCGACCGTGCTGCGGTGGGTGAATTAATTACCATGCCTCAGTACGTGGACGTGATTGTGCCACGTGGCGGCAAGGGGCTGATTGAACGTATTTCGGCTGAGGCACGGGTGCCGGTGATTAAACACCTGCATGGTGTGTGTCACGTCTATATCGACAGCGGGGCGGATCTCGGCATGGCCGTGGCCATTGCCTTTAACGCCAAGTGTCATCGCTATGGTGTGTGCAATGCGATGGAGACACTGCTGGTAGACGAATCGGTGGCCGCCGAGGTATTGCCACGCCTGGCCATTGAGTACGCCAAAGAAAACGTCGAGTTACGGGGCTGCCAGCGCACCCGGGTAATATTATCCAATATCAACGCGGCCACAGATGAGGACTGGGATGAGGAATACCTTGCGCCCATTCTATCTATTCGTGGGGGGGATGGGCTGGATGAAGCCATTGAGCATTTGCATCAACACAGCTC
>JAUWLO010000169.1 GCA_030613605.1 Gammaproteobacteria bacterium
GGTGCAATTAATTCATTAATAAAATCATCATCAATACGACATTCAATTCCCACGGCGCCCTGGCCAATAGCGGGCAAGCTAAAGCCGGGATCGAGATGGGACCGAATCCGATCATCAAACCCCAGACGTTTTAGGCCGGCACAGGCAAGAATAATTGCATCGTATTCACCTTCATCCAGTTTACGCAAACGGGTATTCACATTGCCACGCAAATCCAGTATTTCGAGATCGGAACGCCAGTTCCGGATTTGGCACATACGCCGTAAACTCGACGTGCCCACCTTTGCGCCCTGGGGTAAATCTTCAATACTTTCGTAGTCATTGGACACAAATGCATCTCGTGGATCTTCACGTTCGCAAATCACCGCCAGGTGCAGCCCATCCGGAAATTCTACTGGCACATCTTTCATGGAATGCACAGCAATGTCGGCATCACCCTGTAGCATGCCCACCTCCAGTTCTTTCACAAACAGGCCTTTACCGCCAATTTTGGCTAATGGGGTATCCAATATTTTGTCGCCCTGGGTCACCATCTTCACCAGCTCCACTTTCAGCTCGGGTCGTAGGGCTAAAATGCTGTCTCGAACAAATTCAGCCTGCCACAGTGCAAGCGGGCTTTTACGGGTGGCGATACGAACTACATCAGTCATTTCCAGTTCTCACATAATTTAACAGTGGATTCAATATCCGTAATGCTACGGCCTGATTCAATCTCAGGCAACACATGCTTCACGATTGCCCACATTTTATATACCAAACAAACCTGCCTGTGCATAAACACTGAATTCAGAAAATAATCTCATTCTGCTATAATAGTCGGCTCGGCGCGACGGTCATCATGAAAAATCGCCATGACAACAGATGGTCTGTTGATAATTTTAATATGAGCAATAAAAGTAGGAACATTTATGCATACTGGTGAAACGATTACCCAATTTATCATTGAAGAGCAGCGCAATTCTCCCAATGCCTCTGGCGACTTTACCGCTTTGTTAAGCGATGTGGTCACCGCCTGTAAAGCCATTTCAAGCTGCGTCAATCAGGGTGCCCTTGTGGGTGTACTGGGATCAGCAGGCAGCGAGAATATACAGGGCGAAACCCAGAAAAAACTCGATATCCTCTCCAATGATATATTTCTGAAAGCCAATCAATGGGGTGGTCACCTCGCTGCCATGGCTTCCGAGGAAATGGATGATATTTACCCAATTCCTCCCCAGTACCCAAAAGGAAAGTACCTGTTAACTTTTGACCCATTGGATGGTTCATCCAACATTGACGTTAACCTGTCCGTCGGCAGTATATTCTCTATCCTTCGCTGCCCTGACGATATCGATAACCCTACAGCCGAAACATTTCTCCAGCCCGGGACCAAACAGGTTTGCGGAGGTTTTACTCTTTACGGCCCTTCAACCATGCTGGTTCTTACCACCGGTAACGGTGTGAATGGATTCACCCTGGATCACAATGTCGGTGAATTTATCCTCACCCACCCTGGCATGACCATCCCGGAAGACACCGCTGAATTTGCCATTAACATGTCTAATCAACGCCATTGGGAAGCACCTGTGCAACGCTATGTTGAGGAATGTTTGGCAGGCAAAACAGGCGAACGCGACAAAGATTTTAATATGCGCTGGGTGGCCTCCATGGTCGCCGAGGTTTACCGCATTTTGACCCGTGGTGGTATTTTCATGTACCCCAAAGACAGCAAGAATCCCAATATGGCGGGCAAGCTGCGCTTGATGTACGAAGCCAATCCCATGGGTTTTATCGTTGAACAGGCCGGTGGGCTTTGTTCTACGGGGCGTGAACGCGTGATGGACATCCAGCCAAATGGTTTACACCAGCGGGTGCCGGTTATTTTAGGGTCAAAAAATGAGGTGGAACGCGTGATTAGTTACCATAAAGAAAGCTGATTACGGGAAGTAGCAACAGGTAAACACAAAAAAGGGCGGCCCGTTTCTGGTGCCGCCCTTTTTATTATAGAATTGCCCATTAATACTAAATAAAACAATGGGTTACATGTTAGTAACTGCTTACCCTATACATCCAGATTCGCTACCTGGAGTGCATTTTTTTCGATAAACTCACGTCGTGGTTCCACTGCATCGCCCATTAACGTGGTAAAGACCTCGTCTGCCGCCACAGCATCCTCGATCTGTACCTGCAACAAGCGTCGTTCCTGGGCATCCAGGGTGGTTTCCCACAGTTGCTCAGGGTTCATCTCACCCAGGCCTTTATAACGCTGGATGTGTTGACCGCGACGCGCCTCTTTCATCAACCAGTCCAGCGCTTCCTTGAAACTGGCAACCTCGGTTTTGCGATCTCCGCGCTGAACATATGCCCCTTCTGCCAATAGATCCGTAAGCTGTTCTCCCAGGGCAACCATGCTCTGGTATTCGCCGGAAGCAAAAAAATCACTGCTGATGATGCGCTCATTGCCAACGTTGTGGCTGATCGCATTCACCCTGGCCATCCAGCTACTGTGTTCGGTGTCTTCCTCCAGTTTTAACTCAAAGCGTGTGGCTGACATATCGTCGGAATTAAGGCGTTTCATTAAATCGCCAAACCAGGATTCCGCTGCTTGCCTGTCCTGAAGTTGCTCCACAGAAAATGCCGGCATAAACACGATTTTTTCCAGCAACTCACCGTGATATCGGCTGGAAAGACGGTTAATAGTCGCCTTTACCGACAAATATTGCTGCGCCATGGTTTCCAGAGTCGTACCGGATATGGCAGGACTATCCTCACTGACATGCAGGCCGGCATTCTCCAGCGCGGATTGCAGCAAGTATTCATTTAATTCGGCATCGTCTTTGACATAACGCTCCTGTTTACCCTTTTTCACCTTATACAACGGAGGCTGTGCAATATAAATATAGCCACGCTCAATCAATTCGGGCATTTGCCGGTAAAAAAACGTCAGTAACAGGGTACGAATATGCGAGCCATCCACGTCGGCATCGGTCATGATAATAATACGGTGATAACGCAGTTTGTCGGGGTTAAATTCCTCGCGGCCAATTCCACAGCCCAGCGCAGTAATCAGGGTGCCCACTTCTACCGACGATAGCATCTTGTCGAATCGGGCTTTCTCGACGTTAAGAATCTTACCTTTTAGGGGCAATATGGCCTGAGTACGGCGATCACGACCCTGTTTGGCCGAACCTCCGGCAGAGTCCCCTTCCACCAGGAACAATTCGGATAAAGCGGGGTCTTTTTCCTGACAATCGGCCAATTTACCGGGCAGGCCGGCGATATCCAGCGCGCCCTTGCGGCGAGTCATCTCACGCGCCTTACGCGCGGCTTCGCGGGCCCGGGCGGCATCGAGGATCTTGGACACAATCGCCTTGGCTTCCGCTGGATTTTCCAACAGGAATTCCTGGCATTTTTCCGACATGGCCGATTCCACCACGGCTTTTACCTCGGAAGACACCAGTTTATCTTTGGTTTGAGAGGAAAACTTGGGATCCGGTACCTTTACCGACAATACCGCAGTGAGGCCTTCGCGAGCATCATCACCGGAAGTCTGTACCTTGGCTTTTTTGGCTGCACCCAGGCCTTCAATGTACTGATTCAGGGTACGCGTCAACGCACCACGGAACCCCGCCAAATGGGTACCGCCGTCTCGCTGGGGGATATTGTTGGTAAAACAGAAGATATTCTCCTGATACGAGTCATTCCACTGCATGGCCACTTCAACAGTGGTGCCGTCTTTTTCCGTTTTGAAATAGAACACATTGGGATGCAGCGGGGTTTTATTGCGGTTGAGATGCTCCACAAAGGCACCAATACCACCCTTGTACTCAAATACATCGTTTTTATCGCTACGCTCATCGGTGAGTACAATACGAACACCGGAATTAAGGAATGACAGTTCACGGAGGCGTTTAGCCAGAATATCGTAATGAAATTCTGTATCGCCAAAAATAACGGTGCTAGGTTTGAATCGAATCTCGGTTCCGGTGCGGTCGGTGGTGCCAGTGACTTCCAGCGGTTTTACCGGATCACCATTGTGATATTCCTGAAAATGAGCATTACCATCACGCCAGATGGTCAATTTCAGGGTTTCTGACAGGGCATTGACCACGGAAACACCCACTCCATGCAGCCCACCAGAGATTTTGTAGGAGTTATCATCAAACTTACCACCGGCATGGAGGATGGTCATGATGACCTCGGCCGCAGAACGACCCTCTTCTTCGTGAATATCAACCGGGATTCCGCGGCCATTGTCCGCTACAGACAAAGAGTCATCACTGTGGATAGTGACATTAACTTCTGTGCAATGGCCGGCAAGCGCCTCATCGATGGAATTGTCCACCGCCTCAAACACCATATGGTGTAGACCGGTGCCATCATCCGTGTCACCAATGTACATACCAGGACGTTTTCTTACCGCGTCCAGCCCCTTTAAAACCTTGATTTTAGAGGAATCGTAAATGTCTTTATCGGCCATGCTTTTGCTCCGTATTACAATCGACAAAGTATACCATTTTTTGCTCCATAAAGGCTTAAAACAGGGCCAAAACAGAGCCTGAAATCATTAACCATCCAGCGTTTTAACCCTGCCCTGTTCCACGTGAAACACC
>JAUWLO010000265.1 GCA_030613605.1 Gammaproteobacteria bacterium
CTGGTTATTCTACTCGCTATCCACTGGCCAGGATAAGCAAATAACAAACCAGGGGGTAAAACCAAAAAAACCCCGATCACGGGATCGAGGCTTTCACTGAAATCGCATCTAATTCCTGGTCTCTATAATTAGAATAAGGAAAAAATGGAGCGGGAAACGAGATTCGAACTCGCGACCCCAACCTTGGCAAGGTTGTGCTCTACCAGCTGAGCTATTCCCGCCTGCATTCAAGCCGGTGTATTTTACTGGCGACCGCCCTACTGTCAAGCTATTTGGCGCCATTACGTTGCATTGCGGGCCAGGAAGCGTGTAAATAAATCACCATCGACCACAATGTGAGTATTGCGGCTATATATAGAAAGACAAAACCGGTTTCCACGGTGGGAAAATCACCGATGGGTTCTTTGTAGAGCAGTAGCACCAACGCCAGCATTTGAGCCGCGGTTTTGATTTTGCCGATCACGGATACGGCCACCTGCGCCCTCTCACCCAGCTCGGCCATCCACTCGCGTAAGGCGGAGATAACAATTTCACGGCTAATAATTACTGCGGCGGGCAATGTCAGAAAGAATCCGGCAAACGGGGTGGGATTAGTGTCCACCAGCAACACCAGCGCCACGGCGACCATGAGTTTGTCTGCCACGGGGTCCAGAAAGGCACCAAAGGCGGAAGTCAGTCCCAGTCGGCGTGCCAAATAGCCATCCAGCCAGTCCGTCCATGCTGCAATAGCAAATATTGAGGCGACCGCCACATGTGACCAGCTCACCGGCAGGTAAAACAACACCACAAACACGGGGATCAATACGATCCTCAGCATGGTTAATAAATTCGGTATATTCAACATGTTAGTGAATTATTCTATAATTTACTTTATATTATTATGTGTCTTCTTTTCAGCTCAGGCGCAGACTTACTCATCTGAATGAAAGACATCATACACCCGCTGGGCAAGCTGTTTGCTGATCCCCGGAATACTGGATAAATCATCCACTCCGGCACGCGCCACTTCCTGAAGCCCACCAAACTGTTTCAACAAATTCTGACGCCGTTTTGGCCCCAGGCCCGGTACATCCTCCAATACCGAGGTGTTGCGAGCCTTGGCTCGCCGTTGACGGTGTCCCGTAATGGCAAATCGATGAGCCTCATCACGGATTTGCTGAATAAGATGCAAAGCTGGTGAATCGTTTGGCAGTATACGGGGCGTCCTTTTTCCGGACAAGAAGTCACCGGACAAGAACAGCGCCTCCTCGCCCGGTTTGCGGTCTGGCCCTTTGGCTATACCCACCAGAATTACGCCATTGATCTGCAATTCTTCCATCACTTTTTCGGCTTCTGCTAACTGTCCCTTGCCACCATCGATAAACAGGATATCGGGCATTTTGGCTTCACCTTTTTTCAGCCGGGTATAGCGACGAGTGATTGCCTGTCGCATGGCAGCGTAATCGTCTCCCGGGGTAATGCCTTCTATATTGAAACGTCGATAGTCTGACTTCACCGGGCCGGTGGTATCCATCACCACGCATGATGCAACGGTGGCTTCGCCCATGGTGTGGCTGATATCAAAACATTCCAGCCGTTGTGGCAAACTATCCAGCCCAAGCTTGTCCTGCAGGATTTCAAACCGACGCAATAAATTCGCCTTGCTGGCCACATGGGCCTGCACCGCAGTCTGGGCATTAGTGGTAGCCATTTCCATCCATTTTTTTCTTTCACCCCGCAAACGATAAGCAATACGTACTCGTCGACCGCTTTGTTCGCTCAATACCGACTGTAAAAGCTCTGCGCCTCCTGATTCTGTATCTCCTGAGGCATGAGTTTCCGGGCTATGGCTGAGCAGGATTTCACTCGGGATAGTCCTGCCACTGCTACCATTGCTTCCCACGAGGTAAAACTGAGGAATAAAGGCCGCCAGCACATCACCCGGCTGAGCATCTTCTACGTGCTGCGGATAAAAGACCTTGTTGCCAAGGTTGCGCCCACCACGGATAAAGAATACCTGCACACAGGCCAGCCCGCCTTCAAGCACGGCGGCAATCACATCGAGATCCCCGCCTTCACCGCTAACATACTGGGATTCCTGCACTCGTCGCAGGCTGGCAATCTGGTCACGGAAATGGGCGGCCTCTTCAAAATCCTGCTCACTGGAGGCCTTTTCCATGCGCTTCACCAACTCGTCGATCACCTCCGGGCTCTTGCCCTCCAGAAACATCACCGTGTGGCGTACATCCTGCTGGTAGTCCTGCTTGTTCACCACCTCTACACAGGGGGCGGTGCAACGCTGAATCTGGTATTGCAGACAGGGTCGGGTGCGATTACGGAAGAAGTTGTCCTCGCACTGACGCACCCGAAACAGCTTTTGCAGTAAATTTAGGCTCTCCCGCACAGCGCCAGCACTGGGGTAAGGCCCAAAGTAGCGACCTTTGGCTCGTTTGGCGCCCCGATGATAGGAAATTCGCGGATACTCGTCATTCTCAGACAGGAATATATAGGGGTAGCTTTTATCGTCCCGCAGCAGGATGTTGTAGCGCGGCTTCAGGGATTTGATGAGGGTGTTTTCGAGAATCAGCGCCTCATTCTCGGTATGGGTAACCGTGACGTCTACACCTCGCACCTGAGCCACCATGGCCTGAGTTTTGGGGCCCAGTTTTGAGCGACTGAAGTAACTGGCTACGCGTTTTTTCAGATTGCGGGCCTTGCCGACATATAAAACACGACCTTCAGCATCCAGCATGCGATAAACGCCGGGCTTGCCTGTCAGCGTCTTAAGAAACGCCTTACTGTCAAAAACGGTATCAAAACCGCCATCAACATCGGCATCTTCAGAATTTTTAGACTGTTCTGTAGAGTCCTCAGTC
>JAUWLO010000247.1 GCA_030613605.1 Gammaproteobacteria bacterium
GAGCTGAATAAGCAAACCCGGATAAATATGCGGTCCTGGTTTGCCCGCACCCCGGGTCGCTGGTTTCAGGCTGAAGCGCGTGCCCAGTTATCCGAAGTCTTGCCCAACCTTTTTGGATACCATCTGCTGCAACTGGGGGATTTGTTCTCTCGAGAGTGTTTGACCCGAACACGTATCCCGCATTGTGTTGTACTGGATACATGGCCACAGGACAAGGCCCCGTCTGGAGAACGGCCACGAAACAATATTTGCGGTATTCCCGAGCAGTTGCCTGTGGCGACTGATTATCTGGATGTGGTGGTGTTGCCACACACTCTGGAGTTCACCGAAGACCCGCACCAAATTTTGCGCGAGGTGGATCGAATCCTGATTCCCGAGGGACATGTGGTGATTCTGGGGTTTAATCCCTGGAGTCCGTGGATGCTCTGGCATCTGGTATTAGGGTGGCGGGGCAAACCGCCCTGGTGTGGTCGTTTGATTCGTCAGGGTCGTTTAAAGGACTGGTTGCAACTACTGGGCTTCGATGTGATTAAATCCCGCCATTTCTTTTTTAGGCCGCCACTGGCGAATAAGACCATAATGAAAAGGCTGCGTTTTTTTGATCGTATCGGGAAGCGCTGGTTTCCCGTTTTTGGAGCAGGTTACATTGTGGTGGCTCGCAAGCGAGTAGCGACACTTACGCCCATTCGGCCACGCTGGCGCCCATTACCCATGGTCAAGCCTGAATTAGCCGGGTCTTCCAGTGGTATGAATGGGAACCGGGATATAACAAACAACAGTATCAATAAGGAAACCTCGTAGGTTAAACCGAATAGTCAAAGCTATGCCAAAAACAAATAATGAGAAAATAGAAATATTCACCGATGGTGCGTGCCGGGGTAATCCGGGGCCCGGCGGTTGGGGTGTGATGTTGCGTTTCAATGGAACCGAGAAAGAACTTTTTGGCGGTGAAGCGCAGACAACTAACAACCGGATGGAACTCATGGCGGCCATACGTGGGTTGGAGGCATTAACAAAACCATGCTCAGTGGTGCTGACCACTGATTCGCAATACGTGATCAAAGGCATTAACGAATGGATGGAAAACTGGATACGGCGAGGCTGGAAAACGGCGAGTAAAAAACCGGTAAAAAATGTTGATCTCTGGCAGCGTTTATCTGCTGCGCTGGAGACACATCAGGTCAAGTGGCAATGGGTGCGTGGTCATACGGGGCACCCTGAAAATGAGCGTGCTGATGCATTGGCAAACCGTGGCATTGATGAGCTGGTTTTCTGACTACCTTAAATGAATTTATGAACCCCTTTATTGCAAGAACTACAAAAGAGTAAACACATGAGACAAATTGTGCTCGACACAGAAACAACCGGTCTGGAACCTTCGCAGGGACATCGCATCATCGAAATTGGTTGTGTGGAGTTGGTGAATCGTCGGCTTACCGGCAATCATTATCACCAATACATACAGCCAGACAGGGAAATCGATGAAGGTGCCATTGAAGTGCATGGCATCAGTAACGAGTTTTTGATGGACAAGCCCCTGTTTGCCGATGTGGTTGAGGATTTTATGAATTTTGTGCGTGGCGCCGAACTGGTTATTCATAACGCACCCTTCGACGTGGGTTTCCTTAATCACGAATTAAAATTGTTAAAAGGTTCTCATGGAAAACTAGAGAGCCATTGCACTATTTTGGATACGTTGTCGCTCGCACGCAAGATGCACCCAGGGCAGAAGAATAGTCTGGATGCGTTATGTAAACGTTACGAAGTGAACAATTCGCATCGTGAATTACATGGCGCGTTGCTGGATGCTGAAATTCTCGCCGATGTTTATTTGTTTATGACAGGCGGGCAGACCAGTTTGTTGCTGGGTGGCCTGGGGGAAGAAACGCAATCATCAGCAGATGGCGGAATTCGTCGACTGGCTAGAGACAGGCCGCGATTAAAAATCGTCAAGCCAGGAAATGAAGAACAGGCCGCTCATGAAGCCCGTTTAGTATCCATTAGCGAAGCCAGTGGCGGGAAATGCCTTTGGGGGAGCGGTGGGGAAGAGTAAAAACCGGAAAAAACTTAATTTTATTTATAGAAATCCCGATACCAGCGGACAAAGTTTTCGATACCGGTTTCTACCGAAGTGTCCGGTTTATAATCCACATCCCTCACCAGGTCCTGAACATCGGCAAAGGTGTCGGGTACATCGCCCGGTTGTAGTGGCAACATATTCATTTCAGCCTTTTTACCCAGGCAATCTTCCAGTACTTTAATGTAGTGCATCAGTTCGATGGGTTCATTGTTACCAATGTTGTATAAACGGTATGGCCCTGTAGCTGTTGCAGGATCAGGATTGTCGCCGGACCAGTCCGGGTTTGGTTGGGCTACATGGTCTAGAGTACGAATAACACCTTCGACGATGTCATCGATGTAAGTAAAATCACGACGATGTTTGCCATAGTTAAATACGTCGATGGGTTCACCAGCCAGAATTTTTTTGGTAAACATGAATAACGCCATGTCAGGGCGACCCCATGGGCCGTAAACGGTAAAGAAACGCAGACCGGTGGTTGGCAGCTGATACAGATGGCTGTATGTGTGCGCCATCAGTTCATTGGCCTTTTTGGTGGCGGCGTACATGCTTAGCGGGTGATCCACATTATTGTGGATAGAGAAGGGCATGTTGGTATTGGCACCATAAACCGAGCTACTGGAGGCGTACACCAGATGTTCAACGCCGTTGTAACGACAGCCTTCGAGGATATTCATGAAACCCATGATGTTACTTTCTACATAGGAGTGCGGATTTTCCAGGGAGTAACGCACACCAGCCTGAGCGGCAAGATTCACCACTTTATTGGGTTTGTGTTTTGAGAATAAGGCTTCCATGGCAGGGCGATCTTCTATGCCGATGCGTGCCTCGGTGAAGCCGGAGTGATCCTTGATTTTAGCCAGGCGGGCCTCTTTTAATGAGACGTCGTAGTAATCATTGAGATTATCAACGCCGATAACTTCCTCGCCGCGTTCAAGCAGGCGTTCCGCTAGACGGCTACCGATAAATCCGGCGGTACCGGTGATTAATATTTTCATGACGGTATTTTCATAACAAAGTTTTCATAGCAAAGTTTTGATAACAAAAACACTAAAAGTGCTTTTTCCTCTATATGGCTTTATTGGGATATTTTTAAATATGGCCATGTGGTCAATGTCTATCAGGGTC
>JAUWLO010000129.1 GCA_030613605.1 Gammaproteobacteria bacterium
GGGGCTGCAGTCAATTCAACGGATAAACAGGGGCACTCCGTTTTGTGGTACGCGGCAAACAATGGCAATTTTACAACCGTAAAACTGCTGGTAAAAAAAGGTGCCGACATAAACTCTACTGATTCTCATGGACAAACCCCGTTAATGCGCGCCATAAGAGGGGACTATCAAAAAATGTCCTCCTGGCTAATCAAAAACGGCGCCGAACTCAAACACGTCAGCCACAACGGAAACGATGCAAGTCACTTTGCCGCTATGCGAGGCAACTACAGTATTTTACAAACCTTGCTGAAAGCTGGCATTCCCATCGACACCGCTAATAAAACGGGCAACACCCCACTACAGTTGGCAGTAAAAAACGGTTTCCGTAAAACAACTGAACTATTGTTGCATAACAATGCTGACATCACCCATGCAAACCTGTTGGGAGAAACCGCTATTGATATCGCCACAAGCGAAAACAATAAGCAAATTATTTCCCTGATACAGACCTACGCAGAATCCGGTGGTATTTTAAACCGCCTGCTTTCTAATTAACCATTGCAACACATTGCTGCAATCATAAACCAGCTCGGACTGAACTAATCATCGAGTATTTTAGAAATCCTCTTCGACTATTTTCGCGCCCGCAGCCAATGTCAATGCTTCCTCAATCTCATCCGGCGCACACATAATTTTAAAGAAACTATTATCACCCATCATTTTCAAGTCAGGAAAATTGATAGCGATACGAAAACGTGCATACAGCGCGTATACTTTTCTTCCTGACACAAGCATTTCATATGGCAAGTGAGCTGTCGAACGCACAGACCTGAAATCGATATGCCCCATAACAAATTTATCGCTACTACATTTTTTGGTCAGACTAACGCCAAAGACAGACTCATCTTTACCCGACACATCGATTCGATACACTTTTGAAACACCACCCCTGCCAGCTGCCAACGATGACTCTACGGCTGTAATGGCATCATCATACGTTTTATATTCAGCAAGCAGACTAGGCTCATCAAAGTACTCCATGCCGAACATGTAATGGTATTCACGAGTATCTTCCGCAGACATGCCTTTTTCCATCCCATACGCCTTCATTGAGCCTAAGGCGGATTGCAGTCTGGTTGCCACATCACTCAAATCAACCGACATGCGGTAGGCGTTCGCCATGTACACAGGGTTGGTATAGGCCACCTGAACTTCGTCATTTACCCTGGTGACAGAGACACGTTGACCCGCAGCGTAACCACCAAATTTTGATTTTGCAGCAGCGCTTTTCAGTGCATCCGTCGTAACAATAATAATTGTTGCATCTGCATAGGGCGTGTATTCCCCCACCACTTCAAAACCTGCGCCACCCAGCTTAGCTTTAACATCAGCTACAGTTGAAGCAACATCACCGGAACCGGTTGAAGCCAGGGTGAAGGGTTTAAGCAAATCAGCAGCCTGTGTCAGCCCGGCCGTAAACACAAACATTACCGTTACACACAACATCTTGTAAAAGTTTCGCTTCAACATCTTATCAATCTCCCATTCCGTTCATTCTCAGTATTTATATGCAGACAACAAAAAAGGGACGCGTCACACGTGTCCCTTTTTTGTTGCTAACTCATCGACCAAACACATCGACATTATTCAGTCACTTTCATTTGTTACACAAACAAACAAACGTCAGACTCACCTGCAAATTCAAAGAAAGTTGCAGCTCCGCCATATTCAATATCATCAATAAAATCACTGGTATTGAAATCAAACAAATCGACGGTCATTTGACAGGCAATCATTTTAACATCTGCTTCAAGACAAAGCTCGCGAAGCTCCTCAAGGCTGGCAACACCTTTGGATTTCATTTTCTGCTTCATCATGACAGTCATCATGGACTGCATACCTGGCAACGCCTGTAATAAAATAGGCATAGGCATCGGCATCGGCATGCCCGGATTACCCAGTGAAGTTACTTTTAAATCCAGTTTTTTGCGCAGAAGCTGCAAACCATAAAAAGTACAAAAAATCTGCACTTCATATCCTAATGCTGCGGCCGTGGAGGACAGAATAAAAGGCGGGTATGCCCAATCCAGTGAACCTTTAGTCGCTATAATTGCCAATTTTTTCTCAGCCATTCAACACCTCCTCGGGCACTATAATCAGTTTCTGATTCAGCCCTTCTTCATTAAGAAGTAAAATTTACCACCATCTTCGCGGGACTCAACCAACTCGTTGCCGGTTTGCTTGGCAAAAGCTTCAAAGTCTTTTACTGCGCCCGGATCCGTGGCAATAATATGCAGCACTTCACCAGAGCCCATACCATTAAGAGTCTTTTTTGCACGCAGGATTGGTAGTGGGCAATTCAAACCGGATGCATCTAATTCTTGATCAAAATCTGCCATGGGAAACTCCTCATCATTGTTGGTCGATACATTAGAATTCAATTGACCACTTATATTCCAATACCCTTGAAATTGCAACCCGAACTTTCTGATTTCCTCAATTCACGGCATACCCACTGCCACGAAAATACTTATAATGAGCCGCGTTTTTAAAAAGACTGAAACTTACTCCGACTCAGGCAGGTCAGACCGTGAGACACCACAGAAACCGTTATCCATTGCTCACGAATAATGTCTAATTTGTAAGTAGTGTTTGATGAACGGGTAAAACGTTACACTACAAGAGCTTTTCATCTCTACTTAACATACCCTCTACCACGAGCTCCACGAACGCTATAATAGAGAAATTACTAATTAATTCTGATGCTTACATGCAATAATACCAGCCTGCCCTGGATCATTTTTTTCTGTTGTTTTGTGTTGGTAACACCATTAAACGCTGCCAACCTCGCCGCCCAACTCCCGGATATTGGTGATGCTGGCTCATCAGTTTTAACGCCTCGACAGGAAAAACGGCTTGGTCAGGAATTTATGCGCAGTGTCAGGCAAAGCCTCACACTCCTCAATGACCCGCTATCAAAGACTTACCTTCAAAACCTGGCCGACAGACTGCAATCAAAAATCACTGACAACAATCCGGGTATTACGGTATTTATTGTTGATGACCCAACAATTAACGCCTTTGCAGGTCCGGGAGGATATATTGGTATCCACACTGGGCTCATTCTCGCCGCCAGAACCGAAGGAGAACTTGCTTCAGTACTGGCCCATGAAATCGCCCATGTGACCCAACGCCATCTGGTGCGCGCATTTGAAGCCGGCAGTAAGACGAACCTGGTGACCATGGGCGCCATCATTGCCGCCATTGTGCTTGGGGGGGATAACCCTCAGGTTGGCGAGGCAGTAATAGCCAGTACAGTTGCTGGAAATGCCCAGCAACAACTCACTTTCTCACGCAATCATGAGCAGGAGGCAGACAGGGTCGGCCTGGATTTACTGGCATCTGCCAATATTGACCCCCGCAAGATGGTGTCCTTCTTTGAAGTGCTTCAACAGCAACAGAGAACGACTGGCGGCACATTTCCTGAATTTTTGCTCACTCACCCATTAACACTGGCCCGCATCGCAGACACCCGCAACAGGGCGCAGCAATACGCACAGTACGCCCTGACAGACAACACTCCCTTCCAGCTAATACAGGCTCGAACGGCAACTCTGGCTAGAAAAACAGGCTCGAACCCTTTTACCCAGGCAGGTTCGACCATGAGCAAAAACGCCCTGCAATATTACCTGGCCCTTGCTGCTGCAAAATCGAACAATTACTCACAGGCACGCACCCACATCCAGCCTCTCCTACAGGCCAATGAGCGCCGGGTTCTTTACCATTTCAGCGCTGCAAACATCGAGCTGACAGACAATCAGCCAGAAAAGGCCCGTAAGATCATCGTAAAAGCACTGGACCTGTTTCCTGGCGATCCCTCGTTAACAAAGCTTTATGCCGAAGCGCTGCTGCAACTCAAACAGCCCCAGCTGGCCTTTGATGCGCTGAAGATTGCAATCCGTAAACACCCTGCGAAGTACTATTTGTATCAGTCCTACGCAAAAGCTGCCTCCAGTTTGGGCAATAATGCCGAAGCCTATCGCGCCCTGGCCGAATACCACGTCGCGCTAGGCAACTTACGCCAGGCCGTAGATCATCTTGACCAGGCAATATCTGCGGGCACCCTGGATCAATATGACCAATTATCAGCGGAAGCTCGCCAAAAGGAGCTCAAATCAGAGGTTTTCATTCGTAAACAGGAGTCTGAATCAAAGGACCAATAGAATCATTTTGTGATGACGTAAATAAATTAATGGTACTTTTTTTGCCATAACCCTTGTGTCCTTTGCCCATTCTGATATAACAACTAGCCTGTATGTTTGGCTATCGAAATTGAGAAGCTCCTACATACTCGGTTCAGGGCAGAGCGGGCAATCAAAACAAGCTCCTCCCAGGCCAAAAATAAAGAAATATTATTATAATAATCAGCAAGTTAATCTTGAAGGAGGAAGCAGCGATGCGGAAATCCGCGAAAAGTACCCTGGCATTAGCCGGAACCTTGGCACTTGTTATGGGAAGTTTTTCCGTAGCCCCTGGAGTCGCCAGTGCAGCATCTGCGGTCGAGGAAGGAAAGAAAATCTCATTTCATAAAAAGAAAGGTAATTGTCTGGCCTGCCACAAAATTGCAGGTGGAGTAGCTGCTGGTAATGTCGGTCCTGCACTGGTCAACATGAAGGCACGTTTCCCTAATAAAAAGGCAATGCGCGACCAAATCTGGGATCCCACAGCTAGGAACCCAAACACCATGATGCCTCCCTTTGGTCGGCACAAAATTTTGACTGAAGATGAACTCGACAAGGTAGTGGAATTTATTTACACCTTGTAACCACAATATTTAGAACTAGAAGGAGATCACCGAGTTATGAAACGTAGAACCTTCCTAAAAGGCACTGTTGCCAGCGGAGTGCTGGGTGTTGCCGCAAGTGCGGGCCTGTTAATGCCACGAATGGTATTGGCTGCCTGGCCAAAGGCTGCATTTGATGCCACAAAAATTGATGATGGCCTGAACGCGTTGTACGGCTCTGCCAGTACCGCTGCAAGTGGCGACATCAAAATTAAGGCACCAGATATTGCAGAGAACGGCGCAGTCGTACCAATCACCATTTCCACCGGAATGAAAGCAAGCTCTATTGCTGTTTTGATCGAGAAAAACCCATCACCACTGACCTGTAGTTATGAGTTGGGTGGCGACACCGTGGGATTTGTTTCCTGCCGCGTTAAAATGGGTAAAACCTCTGATTTGATCGCAGTTGTTAAATCAGGTGGCAAACTTTACAGCGCTAAACGAAAAATCAAAGTGACTATCGGCGGTTGTGGCGGATAAAGCATCTGTTGAATCGTTACAGCGTTAGGCGACAACATAACAGTAGAGGATTAAGAGAATGGCCAAAAAGAAAATTAGAATCCGCGCCAAAATGAAGGGTGGCGTTGCGGAAGTTAAGGCCCTGATGAGTCATGCAATGGAAACCGGCTTACGGAAAAATAAAAAAACCGGCAAGAAGATTCCCGCGCATTTTATCCAGGATGTTACCTGTACTCATAAAGGAAATACTGTGCTGGTCGCTTCATGGGGACCTGCTATTTCCAAGAACCCGTACCTGTCCTTCAAGTTTAAGGGTGCAGCAAAAGGTGACACAGTTACAATCAGCTGGGCTGACAACAAAGGCGGTAAAGCTTCTGCAGATGCCAAAATTGGCTGACAGCAAGGTTTTACAGCTTAAATACCTATAAATGTGCTGCTGCCTAACCTAATACTTAAGATATTAGAAATACCAGGCAAATAACTATAAAGTTAAAACGGCAGCGACGGACGGAGGAGCAACAATG
>JAUWLO010000073.1 GCA_030613605.1 Gammaproteobacteria bacterium
CGTAATGAACCAAGAGTACTGGAAATTGGTTTTGGTAATGGAGCTTCGCTGGTAAAGATGGCAGCAGAAAATTCCGGGACTGATTATCTGGGTATTGAAGTTCACCGTCCTGGCGTAGGTGCATTGTTGCTGATGGTTGAGGAACAAAATCTGACCAATGTGCGTGTGATATGTGATGATGCGGTGGAGGTTCTGAAACATCGTATTGATGATGGTTCACTGGATCGAGTGCAGCTTTTTTTCCCGGATCCCTGGCATAAAAAACGCCACCATAAACGGCGTATTGTTCAACCAGCCTTTGTTTCACTCATTGCGCAAAAACTTAAACCCGGCGGTGTGTTTCATCTGGCAACAGACTGGGAAGAGTATGCCTTGCACATGGCTGATATTATGAATAGTGCCGTAGATTTTTCCAATACAACGAGTGATGGAGATTTTATAGCGCGACCGGATTACCGACCACTGACTAAATTTGAACAACGAGGAAAACGACTGGGGCATGGTGTCTGGGATTTAATTTACCAGAAAAAATAAATATATTTTTTGTATTAAAAAGGAATCTGTTCTTCTGGTACTTTACGTTTTTGTTCTGGTAACAATGGGCAGAATGCATTTTCATCCTCAGCGCCACCTTCCGTCATCCATTCATAAATAGCCTTTAATGCTATATCTTCAGTGGAAAATATATTTTGTGCGCCAATCGTAGAATACAGCCCGGTTTTTTTGATAACTTTTAGTACCTGTCTTTTCAGGCCACTGAATACCAGGGTAATGCCATTGCTGCCCAGGCGTTCCACCAACAAATGTAAAACCTGTTCTCCAGAGGCATCCAGTTGATTAATGCCATCTGCTACCACCAATACATAACGCGTTTTGGGACGGTCAGCCAATGCCCCAAGAATGGCATCTTCGAAATAGGCTACGTTGGCAAAATACAATGAGCCGTCATAACGAATAACCACGATGTGTTCATCGGTGGGTAGATCGGGGTGCACAGAGATATCACGCAAGGTATTGTCTTTGGCATACCGGCCGAGTACGGCAACTCGTGGCCTCATGGTACGGTAAAGATACAAACCCAGTGCAAGGCCAGCGCCGATCATGATGCCGTTATCCAGATGAGGCGCAAAACCTAGTGTGGCGAAAAAAGTAATGATAGATGCCGCACCATCATGTTTATGTGCCTGCCAGGCATGCTTGATGGCCTTAAAATTAATCAGCCCGGTAACGGCCATCATGATAACAGCCGCCAGCACTGCCTGTGGTAAATGATATAGAAGCGGCGTCAGGAATAACAAGGCAATTAATACGATTAAGCCAGTAAATACAGCTGACATGCCGGTCTTGGCTCCGGCATTAAGATTGACGGCGGAGCGTGAAAAAGATCCACTCACCGGGTATGACTGACTAAAGCTGCCGACGATGTTGGCAAGACCCTGTCCAATAAGTTCTTTATTGGGATCAATACGATCTTTGGTTTTGGCGGCCATGGCTTTGGCAATGGAAATGGCTTCCATGAAGCCCACCATTGAAATCACAATGGCACTGGTGAAAAGACTGCCGGCCATAGACAAATCCATATCAGGTAATTGCATAGAAGGTAAGCCAGAAGGAATTATTCCAACGACTTTACCGCCAAGCGATTCAAACCCAATCAACCAGCTGACCAGGGTGGTGCTAACAACCGCTACAAGAACACCAGGTACTTTCGGAATATATTTTTTCACGCCCCACATAATGACAAAAGCAGAAACGCCCATGGCCAGTGTTAAAATATGCGTGTCACCAATGTGCTGAAATACCACCAGGATGTCATTGATAAAACTTTCACTGCGGGGTTTTTCAACACCAAAAACTTTATTGAGTTGGGAAAGGCCAATAATGATGGCTGCTGCATTAGTAAACCCGATAATGACCGGGTGGGAAATAAAATTTACCACCACGCCGAGTTTGAATATACCCAGGCTTAATTGAAAAATGCCCACCAGCATCGCCAGCATAATGGCAAGAGCCACAAACTGCTCTGAACCAAGAGTCGCGAATGGAACCAGGGCCGAAGCGGTTAGTAATGACACCACAGCGACCGGACCGGTGGCCAATTGTTTGGATGAGCCCCACAGGGCGCCTATGATTCCCGGCAGGAAAGCTGCGTAGAGGCCATAATAGGCAGGCAAGCCAGCAAGCTGGGCGTAGGCCATGGACTGCGGAATCAGGATCAGCGCTACGGTGACACCCGCAATCAGGTCATCCCGCAGTACGCCGGGCTGACGTAAATCCTCTGTCCATTGTAGAAAGGGAAATAGATGCTGCCAGTTCTTCATTCTGTCATTCCCAGAGCCTATACCTTGTATTAGTGACCGTTGGTGATAGCAAAATACCTACTATTAGTGTATGCTTATAAACTTTTATAGCCATAGCTAGCGGGCTTTTCGCCAGATATATGCCCCGTTTCAAGCTTCCAGGCCGCTATATTTATTCTGAAAATCCAATATACCGGACGTGCCAAACGTCATAGCGGTCTATTGTAAGCCATGGGGAATATTTTGAGTACACCATCTGCAGCCACCTCTGACAAGACTTCTACGCCCGTTACCACACAGATCAAAAAGCGGCTGATTGCCGCAGCAATATTCTTCATAGCGGCACTTTGGCTTGCCGCTATCGTACCCACTATCGAGATCGCCTGGGTGAGTGGCATTTTGTTATTAACCATTTATCTGTTTGCCTTTGAAATTGTATCCGTTGATGTGGCGGCTATCTCGATCATGGTATTGCTGGGGCTTAGTGGTTTTCTGGCCCCTGTCATGGGCCTGTCAGAGGGGCTGGTATCAACAGATCGTCTATTTAACGGTTTTTCCAGTAACGCAGTTATGTCTATTATTGCGGTAATGATTATTGGTGCGGGGCTGGACAAGACTGGCCTGATGAGCAAGGTCGCGACCTTTATACTCAAGATTGGCGGTACCAGCGAATCTCGTATTATCCCCATCATCTCCAGTAGCGTTGGTCTGATATCCTCCTTTATGCAGAATGTTGGCGCAGCCGCCCTGTTTTTGCCAGTCGTCAGTCGTATTTCGGCGCGCTCGGGACTGCCCATGTCGCGTCTACTGATGCCCATGGGTTTTTGTGCCATCCTCGGTGGCACTGTCACCATGGTGGGTTCCAGTCCACTGATTTTGTTGAATGACCTGATTCTCACCTCCAATCATGCTTTGCCTGAAGCCCAACAGATGGAAACCTGGTCGTTGTTTTCGGTTACTCCCATCGGCCTGGCGCTGATTGTCACGGGCATTCTTTATTTTGTGCTGGCCGGGCGTTTTGTTTTGCCGGCAATCAAAAAAAATGAGGGTGCCACCGGCACCAGCACCATAGACTATTTCAAGAATACCTATGACATTGATTACGCGTTGTTCGAAGTCGAGGTTCCAGCAGAAAGCGATCTCGTCGGCAAAATGCTGGATGATATAGAACATACTCATAAAGTCCGTATCATCGCCGCCCTGCGCGGCGCCGATGATCTGCGCATTGGCCCTGGCGGTCTTGCCCGTGACGATGGCATCACCGCCAATACTGTGCTGGGCATACTGGCCTCACCAGAGCACCTCAATGTCTTTGTGGATCGGTACAATTTAACTATACGTGCTGGGCTGGAAAGTTTTGTCGAATCTCTTTCTGCCGCCAAGGCTGGTATTGGTGAAGTGGTAATACCACCTGGTTCACAGCTCATTGGTCAGAGTGCGCGCGATGTGTGGATGCGCAAAACCTATGGCATTGCCATGGTCGCCCTGCACCGCGTTGGTGAAACTTTTCGTGAAGGTGACGGTATTCGTGATATGCCCCTGCAGGCAGGCGACACACTGGTTGTCCACACCCCCTGGGATGCCCTGGACCGCCTGAAAAAGGACAAGGATTTTGTTGTTGTTACCACCGAATATCCCCATGAAGAAACACGTCCCAATAAGGTCTGTGCCGCATTAGTATTTTTTGGCATTGCACTGTCTCTGGTTTTATTTACTGATCTACGCTTGTCCGTTTCGCTGCTGGTTGGAGCCCTCGGCATGATTCTTTCAGGGGTAATCAAAATCGAGGAGGCCTATCAGGCCGTCAGCTGGAAAACGGTATTTTTGCTCGCCAGCCTGATTCCACTGGGCATGGCCGTGGAAGGTAGTGGTACGGCAGCGTGGATTGCCGACCAGACGCTAAAACTTCTGGGCGGACTTCCCATCTGGATGTTGCAGGCAGCTATCGCGGTACTGGCAACATTTTTTACTCTGGTGATGTCCAACGTCGGCGCGACCGTGTTGCTGGTTCCGTTAGCGGTGAATATCGCCATCGGCGCAGGAGCTGACCCCGCTGTATTCGCATTAACCGTGGCCATTGCCACGTCTAACTCCTTTCTAATTCCTACCCATCAGGTTAATGCCCTGATCATGGGCCCAGGTGGTTACCGGGTTGTGGATTTCATGAAGGCCGGCGGAATCATGACCGTCCTGTTTCTCGTGGTCTCCCTGACTGTCCTTAATCTGGTGTACTAAATTTGGCGTACTTAAAAAGCTCATAGAAATTTATCTGGACTTCACATGAAAAAATCGACCGCACTCACTGTTTTTCTGACGCTGTTTTTCCCGGCATCCGTCTGGGCCAGCGGCAGTGCAGCCCTGGATTTAACTACCCACACGGTAGGTTATGCCGCTATTGGCATTTTCGTGCTTGCCTATGTGTTTGTGATGGCGGAAGAATTTACCCACCTGCGTAAATCCAAGCCGGTGATCCTGGCTGCCGGAATCATCTGGGCGATGATCGCCACAGTTTATGCCAACGAAGGTTTCACTCACGAAGCTGAGCAGGCGGTGCGTCATAATTTCCTGGAATACGCTGAATTAATGATGTTCCTGTTGGTGGCGATGACTTACATCAACGCCATGGATGAGCGACAGGTGTTTGATGCGTTACGTTCGTGGTTGATTCGCAAAGGTTTTAACTTCCGTCAGTTGTTCTGGCTTACCGGCATTCTGGCGTTCTTTATCTCGCCCGTGGCGGATAACCTCACCACTGCTCTGCTGATGTGTGCTGTCGTGCTGGCGGTCGGTGGAACCAATACAAAATTTGTGTCGGTTGCCTGTATCAATATTGTGGTGGCTGCCAATGCCGGTGGTGCATTTAGCCCGTTCGGTGATATCACCACGCTAATGGTCTGGCAAAAAGGCATTGTCGATGTTTGGGCATTCTTTGCGCTGTTTTTACCTGCTGCGGTTAACTTTGTGGTGCCCGCGGCAATCATGCATTTCGCCATTCCTAATGAAAAGCCCGATACTGATAGCGAAGATGTGCCCATGAAGCGCGGCGCCAAACGCATTATTGGATTATTTCTGCTAACGATTATCACCGCAGTGAGCTTCCATAACTTCCTGCATTTGCCACCGGTCATTGGTATGTTAACCGGACTGGCCTATTTGCAGTTTTTTGGCTTTTTCCTCAAAAAAACTACCCACGCGGATGGAAATCATTCCGGCGCAACCATGGGTGAAGTCGTGCCTTTTGATGTATTCAATAAAATTGCCCGTGCCGAGTGGGACACGCTGTTGTTCTTCTATGGTGTGGTGTTGTGCGTTGGTGGCCTGGGTTTTATCGGCTACCTGTCGCTGACTTCTGAAATAATGTACGCCCAGTGGGGGGCGACATACGCCAATATCGCTGTCGGTGTGATATCCGCTATTGTTGATAATATTCCCGTGATGTTTGCTGTGCTCACCATGAATCCGGAGATGTCTACCGGCCAATGGTTGTTAGTGACGCTGACCGCCGGTGTTGGCGGTAGCCTGTTGTCTATCGGTTCGGCTGCCGGTGTCGCGCTGATGGGTCAGGCCCGTGGTCAATACACCTTTTTTAGTCACCTGAAATGGACCCCGGTAATAGCGTTAGGTTATGCGGCAAGTATTGCGGTGCACATGTGGATTAATTCGAGTATGTTTTAATATTCTTTGACGTATATATTCACCAACAAAGTGTATTTTTAGCAGGACGCAACGATTTTCGAGTTGCGAAATTTAAGTTCAGTTCGTAAGCTGAGTTTTTATGCTGGAATTTGAGCAATATGCAATTTGTAAACGGTCTTCATTTCAATAATCTGCGCGGTGATTTATACGGTGGTCTGACCGCAGCCGTGGTCGCTCTGCCGTTGGCATTGGCAATGGGTGTCGCTTCAGGTGCGGGACCCATAGCCGGTATTTACGGTGCCATTTTTGTTGGTTTTTTTGCGGCGCTGTTTGGCGGCACACCCGCCCAGGTTTCTGGCCCTACGGGCCCCATGACGGTAGTCATGGCTCTCATTTTCACTCAATACACCTCAATGTTTCCGGATAATCCCGCCCAAGGTGCTGCTTTGGCCTTTACGGTGGTAATCATGGGCGGCCTGTTCCAGATTTTGTTTGGCATGATGCGCATAGGCAAATACATCGAATATGTACCACACCCCGTGGTGTCCGGCTTTATGAGCGGTATCGGGGTGATCATTATTCTTATCCAGATTGGCCCGGTGGTGGGTGTTTTTAGTTCCTCCAGACCGCTGGAAGCGGCCCTGGCGATTCCCGATGTCTTGTCGAATGCTCATCAGGCGTCTGTATTGCTGGGCGCTATTGCGCTGGCGATCGTTTATGGCATACCTAAATTTTTGCCCCAGGTGAATAAGCTTGTTCCTTCACCTTTGTTGGCTCTGATTGTTGGAACAACGGTTTATATTAACTTGATGGCCGATAGTGGTGCGCCCATTATTGGCGATATCCCTACGGGCCTTCCGGAAATTATGATGCCGACCTTTATGCTGGAATATTTGCCGGACATGATTAAGTCGGCGTTGATTCTGGCCGCCCTCGGTGCCATAGATTCCCTACTCACATCGCTGGTGGCTGACAATATTACTCGCACCTACCATAAATCTGATCGAGAGCTTATTGGTCAGGGCATTGGTAACACGGTAGCCGGTTTTTTCGGTGGATTGCCGGGTGCAGGCGCCACTATGCGTACCGTGGTGAATGTAAAAGCCGGTGGCATGACGCCACTTTCCGGGGCTTTGCATGCAGTGGTATTGCTGGGCATTGTGCTGGGTGCCGGCGGTCTAGCCTCCGAAATTCCCAAGGCTGTATTGGCGGGCATCCTGATCAAGGTAGGCACTGACATTATCGACTGGGACTATCTCAAGCGTGTCAAAAAGGCCCCCAAGGCCGGTGTTTTGATGATGGTGACGGTTCTGTTAATGACGGTGTTTGTAGATCTGATCATGGCCGTGGCGGTAGGCATGGTGATGGCCAGCTTTATCTTTATGAAACGCATGACGGACTTACAGTTGAGCAATGCCGTCGCCACCACGTGTGCGACTGATGACGTGCCCCTCAGTGAGGAAGAAGGTGACATCATGGAAGCGGCTAATGGCGATATTTTGCTTTATCGCCTTGAAGGCCCCATGAGTTTTGGTGCAGCAAAAGGTGTCGCGCGCAGGTTGGCCAGTTTCGATCAATATAAGGCTCTGGTGCTGGATCTGACTCGGGTGCCACAGGTTGATTTTACCAGCGCCCGCGCGCTGGATGACATGATTCACGATGCACAGGACAATGGCCGGTACGCCTTCCTGGTGTGTGCACGTCCAGCGGTCAGGTCCTTCCTGGAGCATCAGGGGGTCATTGGCAACCTGGCTGAGGGTCACTGCGTCCCTAAACGGCTGGTGGCGTTGCAACTGGCGGATGAAAAGCTCAAAAAAGCTGAAGAATAATCAGGTCTATAAATAATCCAGATGGCTCGTCATGTTCCTAACTGATTAACATTGCCTGTTGTGATGGATACTGTTTAATGTCATTTAGTCATACTTGGGCTGTATGCTCGCCAAACAGCTAGGCACAATATGCAATAGTAAAAAATGTGCGCCACCAATAATAAAGGCCGCTATCAATTGAAAATTCTTTCGACAATTTTAACAATTGCTTTTTAGTTCTGCTTCCAGGATCTTTCTTTGCCTCAACGGATGGTACGCGTCTGGATCTCACTAGCCATACAGTGGGTTATGCAGCCATAGCTATATTCGCTTTGCTTATTCGTGATGGCAGACATTCGAAGTAGTGTAGATTCAGCGGTTTTGGAAACCGCTGAGGCAACTTGTCAGGAGAGACTAAGGAAAAAGGTATTTTTAACGCCCCGAAAAGCGTAGACAGCTTTACCTTACATCAAAAACATTTAATGAATAAAACTAAGAAATAAATAGGTAGCAAGAATCACTGCAACCCACATCACCATACTGCCAGCTGGATAAGTGCGTGAAAGTAAACTACTGGTTCCTTCGTATCGTCGAGAAATAAAAGCCAGAGTCTGATTCAATTTTACGAGAAAAGCTTGACGTATAGCATTGTCAGCCTTCCATATAATGGAGAACATACTCTGTAGTGCATTTGGAAAGGCGCGGCGGTATATCCAGTCAAAATCAAGATTCGTGGAACGTAATTCAGGAGGATACATACCTCTGAGATTGAGCCAGACGAAGGCCAATGCTGAAAAGAATAATAGCTGAGTCTGTGCCAAAACATGGGTGGCGCCGTAAGGATTGTATCCCGTGTCGTAGGGTAACAATGAGTACAAAGCTGCGGGATAGATACCAATTGCAATACAGAGCCCTGCCGCAATCAACATGGCTAATAACATGTTGTTGGGTGGATCATTTACACGGATACCTGAGTCATGGGCGAAAAAAGCAAAATAGGGAATCTTAATACCCGCATGGTGGAAAACGCCTGCGGAGGCAAATAGCAGCATTAGCCATATCCAGTCGAAGCCATTTTCCAACGCGGCGGACATCACCATGGATTTGCTCACGAAACCGCTAAACAGAGGAAAAGCTGAAATAGAAGCGGCGCCGACAATACACAGCACCGTAGTTTTGGGCATGGTTTTATATAAGCCGCCCAGGTCAGAACCGTTAATACGCCCTGTCATATGCAGCACGGCACCCATAGACATAAACAGCAGGCCTTTAAAGATGACATCATTAAACGCATGTGAAACAGCACCATTGATAGCGAGTGCTGTACCAATACCGATACCGACGACCATAAATCCTACCTGGTTGATCAGGCTATAGGCCAGCACCCGGCGCAGATCATTTTCGATCACGGCAAAGAAAATGGGAAAGCAGGTCATCGCGGCGCCAAT
>JAUWLO010000130.1 GCA_030613605.1 Gammaproteobacteria bacterium
CAATAACATCACGAAGGCACCCACGGCAATCACAATCACCACAAATCCCATCCACTCCTTATTGCTGACTTTAGGCGCATTTTTAGAGGCAGCGCGCATGCGCGGAAAAATGAACACCATCATGGCAACCAGAAATAAAGCGCTGCCTATTTGTACCCAATTCATAATTTAGTTCTCGGTATTTTAGAAATTAGTTGATGCCAGTCGCTACGGTGCATTTCTGGTCTTCGTCGCTTCCGGCGTCCTGCCTCTCGCGACATACCGGTCATCCTGACCATAAAAAAAGGCTCCGTTAAAACGGAGCCTTTTTTGCTAAAAAACATTTACGTTTTAATCATCCCCACCAAATGCGCCCAGCAAGTGCAGAAGTGCCTGGAACATGTTAATGAGTGACAAAAACAGGCTGGCAGTTGCCATGATGTAATTGGTCTCGCCACCATTAACAATCCGGGAGGTTTCAAACAAGATGAAACCACTCATGATCATGATGATGCCAACATTCATGGCAAGGAACATGGCTGGTATATTCATGAAAATATTCAGCAAGGCTGCACCAAGAATCACAAACATACCTACCATCAGGAAGCCGGCTAAAAAGCTGAAATCCTTGCGTGTGGTTAGCGCGTAGGCAGACAAGCCAATGAAAATTGCACCGGTGCCGCCCAGAGCTGTCATCACAATGCTGGGATTAACTGCCAGGTAATAATTAAGAACAGGGCCTAGTCCGAAGCCGAGCAGCCCCGTAATGACGAAGATGACCGGGATGCCTGTGGCAGAATTTGCAGTGCGAGGCAGCACGAACCAAAGCATGGCGATGGCGGCAATACTTGCAACCAGTGACATGCCGTGTGAGACATTCATGGTAACGCCCATAAATGCGGTAACGCCGCTAAATAGCAGGGTCATGGACAGCAAAATGTAGGTATTGCGTATGACCTTATTGGTCGCAAGGACAGATTCTCTGGGTCTTGCGATAGCTGCAGGGTTTTGGTTCATTTTTGAACGATCTCCAATGATTATATAAAATAGTCAGTCTTGTTAGACGTTGGCGGGAGTATAAGTTCCTCCACTTTTTGGGTCAAACTTACCGAATCGATTGGTAAAGACCGTAGTGATTCAGTATTATTGCCCGCCTTGTCCTTAGTGGGGGTGAAAACCTCGGATTTCAAGGTTTTCGGGCCTTCGTGCTAGTAAACCGGGGGCAAGTAGAGCGGCGGTTTCGCCGCGTTCCCCAAGATTCACCGGGGCAAAGGTGAGCATACACAAGATTTTTTTGGAGAGCTGGCTGACGACTGCATGGGCAAGGATTGTTCCAGACAATCCCTTTGCATTTCCGCCATCCCTGGCGGTCATGCAGGAGGTACGAGCCCATGGATGGGCGAAGGTAGAGCAACGCAGGACGATTCCATGGATGGAATCGGTAGAGTCGCGTCTGGAACGAAGACCGAGCAGTTGCCGAGTGGTTGACCGATTTGTCTGGAACAAATCGGAACAGCGAGCAAAGTGAGCTGGCCCGAAGGGCGTAGGGCAGGATGCCCGGAGTACGACTCCATGGATGGAGGAGGTAGAGCTGCGTCAGGAACGGCAGCCGAGAGCGGCGGAATTAGCCGCTTGAGACAAAACAGGTAGGTATACAGACAATACGAATTAATAAACCAATTTTACAAGTTTAATGGAGAGGTGGCTGAGTGGTCGAAAGCACCGGTCTTGAAAACCGGCGACGGTTTACCCCGTCCCAGGGTTCGAATCCCTGCCTCTCCGCCAAAATAAGAAAAGGGTCCTTTAGGGCCCTTTTTTATTTTGTGGTGTGGTGGGATTTGGATTTGAACCCTGTTGATGAGTGCCATCCATGTCACTCACCCTGCGGGCGTATAGAAAAATACGTCCCGTTTTGATCCAGTCAAAACGGTCGACCGTTTGTCAGGAAAGACAAACGGGACAGCCGAAGGCGGCCCCGAAGGGGTGGCGCACATGGAGGTGCGCCATCAATCCCTCCCTCTCCGCCATATTTTTCAATGACTTACGTCATTTCCATTCCTTAATTTTCCACTGCGGCGGTCTGAAAAACCGCTGATACATTTGCAGGGCGGTTTCAGTTATTTTGATAGTGCTTCAGCATATTTCTTGAACAGCGTGCTGAACGTTATTGCGGTTATGGCAAGCATCCAAACAACGACCGCACCAGATGGCAAATCAAATAATGCGGACAAAGAAAGCCCCAATGCGAAGCTAACTAATCCAATAAGATATCCTGCAGATAGGCGTCGTTTTTTACCAAGTAGGCGAGTGGCGATGGCAGGAATAATGAGACTGGCAAAGACCAGGTACACTCCAACTAGCTGGACTGATGCTGTTACGACAATTGCAAAAAGACTATAAAAGCCTAAGCGTCGTTTGTGAACGTCAAAGCCAAACCATATTCCCAGAACAATGGCATAGATAATCGCAACGGGTATCAACTGCTCATAGGTTACCCACAATATTTGCCCAACGAGTAATTCTTTCAGGTGTTCACCGCCCTGAGGGTTATTCGCTAGCAAAAGGATACTGCCTGTTGCAGCTAATACAAACATAACACCAATCAATGCTTCTTCGATTTCTGGCCAGCGTTTTTCGCATTGATTGAGTAGAACAGCACCTAGTAATGCTGCGGTAACTGCAACAACCTGGACTTCCCAGCCATGGGCTTCCCATCCAAAACTGGCAGCTGCAATGAGGCCTAGTCCAGCAATTTGAGCCACGGCAAGATCAATAAAGATAATCCCTCGGCGAAGCACTTCCTGCCCCATGGGGACGTGTGTAGACAGCACTAGCACACCTGCCAGAAATGCAGGCCCTAATATCGATAAATCCAGGCTTTCCCAATTCACAAGTAATACTCTATTTAATGGTTATTTCTTAAGTGCTGCTAATAATCGATTGATGGTATCGTCCATTAAAGTAAACAAATCAGTCGCTTTATCAGAGCCGCCAACCGTGAAAGGTAATTCGATTGCCTTTATTCCAGTCTGTTTTTCAAGCCATTTGGAGGCGTTATCATCCTGATATGCCGCTCGTAAAATAAAATCTGCTGGATCAGTTTTCATTTGCCGCTTTAGAGTGGCCAGGTGACCTGGGCTGGGAGGCACGCCCGGTTTGGGTTCTAAAGTAGCGACCTCTTTTATGCCTAACCAATCGAATAGATATTTCCAGTCCTTGTGATGAACAACGGCTTTAGTGTCTTTCAAGGGTGTAGCAAGTGATTGCCAGTGTTTTATCTTTTCTTGTAAGCGAGCCAAAAAGTCCCTGGTTTGTGATTGATAGTGAGTAGCGTTGTCCGGGTCAATTTTTTTCAGGCGTTGGCCAATAATTTCTGCAATTTTTAGCATTCGCCGTGGATCTAAATGAACATGAGGATTGCCAGCAGCATGCACGTCACCCATTGAGCGATCGATAGTTTGAGGTATCCCTAAACGCTCAACAAGCTGTGATGCCTCAATATAACCGGGCTGATTGATTTGCACCTTACGATTTCCAGATGAACGTAATAATAAAGGTAACCAACCCACTTCTAGCTCAGAACCTGAACAAACCACGATATCTGCTCTACGCATTTTGGCGATTAAAGAGGGGCGGGCCTCAATTCGGTGTGGGTCCTGGAATGCCGTGGTGGCCGAAAAGACTTTACCGTGCGCGCCTGTTAGTTCTTTCATCAATGCAGCCCATTCGGGTTCACAGGCAAATACGTTTAATTTCGCATGAATCGTATTACTGGTTATCAGTAATAACAGGAATATCGAAATTTTTACCATTTTCATATCGCAATTCCTTAGAACTTATGTGCGCCATGAGAGCCCAGGCTCATAATATATTGCAGGTATACCTGTTTATCCGATGTTGGGTTGGAGTCATCGTTGTTGATTTGCAGTCGAAAAAGGGAAAACTCGCTGGGTGAGTAATCAATCATGTAACTGATTCTTTTCGGGTCATGGTCACTTTCAAGGTCAGACTCTTCTAAGAATTCATCCTGACCAAGCACGGTGGTGTTGCCATCTACATCACCATCGTAGCTGGCTATTTTGTTATTAGCTTCTAATTGGTCGTATCGAACTCCAACACGCCAGCGAGGTTGCCATTGGTAGACAGCCTGAATGTAATAGCCTTTTTGTTCGCCGTCATAATCAGCAGCAGCCTGTTCTCCAGCTTCAGCAAATTCGGCTTCACCTTTTTCATTGCGCATGAAATATTCAAACTGCAATTTCAGGTATCGTTTACTGGTATTACCGTTTGGTGCCCACTTGTACACGAAATCAACCGCGGTAATGTCAACTTCACCATCGAGTAGTTCATTGTCTACCGTGCTCACCCCACCATGGGCATGAACACCGGCTTCTCGCACATCAAACTTGCTGGAATATCGCGAGATTCCCGCTAGCCAGCTGGAACTCACGTTAATATCTCCTCCTAATTTGGCGAAAATTGTTTGCCCCTTATTGTTGTCTTTATTTTCACCACCGGGAAAACTGGCACCACTCAATGCCTCTACACCAAGCTCTAAAAAAATATCAGTTGGGGCCAACCATCTAGCCTGTATGCCTGTATCGATTAGGTGGCTACCGACCATTCCAGCGTAAACGAGTGGTACATCTGTAAAATCGTGGGCGTGATCATGAATAGAATTCAGATAGCCTAATCCCGAATAAAAGCGACCGGCTTTTATAGTGGCACCTTCTCCTAATCCCAGCGTTTCGAAGAATACTTCCTCCAGCTCAAAGATGGTTTCACCGCCTTCCATTGCCATTGCGGCGTTGAAATAGCCAAATAATTTGTCATCGATATTTGCGCTGACAGTTAACTCGTTATGGCCAAGACTAAAACCTTTATCAGGCAGGCCGGCTTCACCACCGGCCTGGAATCCCGGTAAGTCATAATCATTGTCATAAGAGCTATAACGGCCATCAAGGATGAGCGAAATGGCGGGATTAAATTCATTGCCTGATATTTTGCCTACATCAGCCAATACATAATTTTGCTGAAAAGTTAGACCAATAATTGTGGTTGCCAGTATTAGTGGTTTTCTCATTCTTCTCTCCTAACAGAAATACAGCAAGCAAATGGCTAGCTGTACCTACTAAATCAAATAAATGTGTGTTGTGGCTTAGAGAATGAGGGGAGGGGCTCGAGAGAGGTAGTATGAAAGAACTAAGGGTGAGTTAGGATATTCGTAACGGTTTGTTTGCTCTATAAGGGCAGAATCTCTGAATTGTTCAAATGCTGCTGTAACAATAAAGTGACTTATATTCTCGCCAACCAGACAGACAGAACAGACCCGATCTGCTTCATACGGGTTTTCTTCAAAATGAGCATGAGTTTGGCCTGCCCATACCGCTGCCAGTAATCCGGCGATTAAACATATCGCGTATATCTTTCTGATTTGGCGGAATCCGTTCATGACCCGAATATTATGTAAGGAGACGAATTTTTGCTATAGGGGCTTAAAACTCCCTATTTCAGACAGACACTATACGGTGATGATGAATTGAAAACAGCACTTTTCGAAAATTTTATATTGATTAAATAATGAGCAATTTTGGACAAATTTGGGACATTCTGAACGTTACTCAGCATGACTCAACGTGATTGAGGGTGACGTTAAATGACAGCATTTTCAGATGCTTAAGAAAAATATCCTTATAATTCAATGACCTTTAGGCGGGCTTAAAAACCGTTGAAGGGCAACCTTCCCAGGGTTCGAATCCCTGCCTCTCCGCCAAA
>JAUWLO010000029.1 GCA_030613605.1 Gammaproteobacteria bacterium
ATGCATTTGCCATCGGCTTATATTATTATCCCGATTTTTTCATTGGCTAATGCGGGTATTCCGATTGACTGGTCTTCTTTTGGCAGTATCGTCAGCCACCCGGTGTCGATAGGTATTGCGGCGGGTTTGGTGTTTGGGAAATTGATTGGTATTGCGGGTTTCACCTGGGTCGCAGTAAAAGTTGGCCTTACTACGCTTCCGCAAGGTTTAAACTTCAAGCACATTATAGGTGTGGCCTTGATGGGGGGTATTGGTTTTACCATGTCGATATTCATCGCGGAATTGGGTTTTGCTCACCATGCTAATGATTTGCTTATGGCAAAAACCGGGATTCTCCTGGCGTCCATTTTGGCAGGGGTTTCGGGTTTTGTGTGGTTATGGTTTACTGCGGAAAAAGTACCGCGGTAAAAAATGGAAATTAGTATTTTTAAATAATATTCAAGAGCGAAATATTATTTAAACGATACTGGTTTCAATTGTCAGGGTTGAAACAATATAATGTTATTGAAGCCTATCGATAGATTTAGTGTAGGTAGTTTTAATTTCTTTTGCATTATCAATGCAGATGTCAAGATCGCGTAATACGCCATCGTTGATGGCATAAATCCAGCCGTGTACGGAAAGTTTTTGTTGTCGTGCCCATGCGTCCTGTACGATGGTTGTATTGCACACGTTTAGCACCTGTTCAATAACATTAAGTTCGCATAGTGTATCGTGTTTGAATTTTTCATTATTGATTGCAGTCATAATTCCCTGGTGTTTGCTGCGCACATCTTTGATGTGCTGAATCCAGTTATCTGTCAGACCTAATCTCTTATTGTCTATAGCAGCTTTAACGCCGCCACACCCATAGTGGCCACATACGATAATGTGTTTAACCTTTAGCACATCGACAGCGAATTGCATTACGGAAAGACAGTTAAGATCAGTATGCACCACAACATTGGCTACATTACGGTGAACAAAAAGTTCACCCGGTGGTAATCCTACGATTTCATTGGCAGGCACCCGGCTGTCGGAGCAACCTATCCACAGGTACTCCGGGCTTTGCTGGTCGCGAAGTTTGTGAAAAAAATCGGGATCTTCAGCTATTTTATCATCGGCCCAGCTGATGTTGTTGTCGAACAGGTCTTGCAAATATTTCACATTCGTTTCCCTTGGGATTCAGCCCGGCTAGCCTTAAGTATGTTGCTCAAGTGCCCATTGTACATGTTCTCGAACCAGTTTTGATTCGTGGCTCTCTTTTAGAGATAGTGCTTCAATTATTGGGGGGGTTGATGGTGAATTTCCCAGTGCTATAGCGATGTTTCTCAACCAGCACTCGTAACCAATTCGGCGAATGGGGCTGCCCTCGGTATTACTTAAAAAATCTTCTTCTGACCACGCGAACAATTCCAGCAAGGTAATGCTGTCCAGTTTATGGCGTGGCAGGAAATCAGTTTCGGGTGTGGGTGTTGCGAAGCGATTCCAGGGGCAGGCCAGTTGGCAGTCGTCACAACCGTAAATGCGATTACCCATCAGCGGGCGAAGCTTAACAGGGATGGACTCGCGCAACTCAATGGTAAGGTAAGAAATACATAACCGTGCATCAACTTTATAGGGCGCAACAATAGCGTTGGTTGGGCAGGCGTCGATGCAGGATGTACAGGTGCCGCAATGGTTAGTTGATGGTGTGTCTGCAGGTAATGGAATATCAGTATAGATTTCTCCCAGAAAAAACCAGGAGCCGGTTTGTTCTGCCAGCAGGTTGCTGTGTTTGCCAATCCAGCCAAGGCCCGCTTTCTCGGCCAGGGCTTTTTCCAAAACTGGTGCGCTATCGGTAAAAACCCGATAACCAAATTGTCCAATTTCTTTTTCGATGTGTGTGGCGAGTTTTTGTAACCGACGGCGTATCAGTTTGTGGTAATCGCGCCCCAGAGCATAGCGGGCAACATAGGCCTGGTCTGGATTGCCGAGAATGTGCTCAGGGTTATCATCTTCGGCAGGCAGGTAGGCCATTCGTACACTGATCACGCTAACAGTGCCAGGCTCCAGTTCATTTGGCCGGCTGCGTTTGCTGCCGTGGCGGGCCATGTATTCCATGTTGCCGTGATAACCTGCCTTGAGCCAGTTGAGTAAATGGCTTTCGGCTTCCTCCAGTCGAGTATCGCAAATCCCGACTTGCTGAAAACCCAGCTCTTCTCCCCAATGTTTAATCTTGTTTGCCAACGCGGGAAAATCCTGCCCCTCAGTTTTGTGGGCTTGTTTCTGAGGTGATGGCTTTTGTGTGTTACCCATAGCCGCTATCATATCCTTATGAGCCAATTACACGGTAATTTACCACCTAATCTTCGACCCGGAGCGGTTCGTGATCTGCCCCACAGCCTTTATTTTGCAAAACAGGTGGGAGAACTGGATCGTTTAACCATAGAGGAAGAAGGCATTCCAGGTCTCGAACTGATGGAGCGTGCGGGCGCAGCAGCATTCGCCGAGTTAAGTCATCGCTGGCCACGGTGCAAGGTGCTGGGTGTTTTGTGTGGTGCAGGTAATAACGGCGGCGATGGTTTTATTGTGGCGCGATTGGCCCACGAAGCGGGTTATAAAGTTACCGTGTGGCAGCTGGGTGATTGTGATATCGGTGGTGATGCCTATTCAGCCCGAGAACGAATGGAAACCGCCGGACTGCATGTGGAGGTGTTTGACCGGGAGACGCTAACATCTCAGGAAATACTGGTGGATGGTCTGTTGGGTACGGGCCTGAACAGTGAGGTCAAGGGGCAGTGGCGTGATGCCATTGAGGCTATTAATGAATCTCACGAACTGGGTGTACATGTCCTGGCTCTGGATGTTCCTTCCGGGTTACATGCGGATACCGGTGGTGTGCTGGGGGCGGCCATTGTTGCAGATTGTTGTGTCACCTTCATTGGTTTGAAAGTGGGTTTGTTTATGGGCCAGGGTCTTGACCATAGCGGTGAATTAATTTTTAACGATCTGGGCGTACCACCGAAAGTCTACATTCAGGTGCCACCGGCAGCTAAACGGTTAAGTTGCCCGAATGTGGCTACCGTTATGCCGCCCCGCCAGCCAACCGCCAATAAAGGCCATTTTGGTCACGTGTTGGTGGTGGGTGGTGAGCTCGGTATGTCCGGGGCTGCTCGTCTTGCCGGCGAAGCCGCGGCGCGCACCGGTGCTGGTCTGGTGAGTGTGGCAACGCGCACAGAACATGCCGCGATTATCAGCGCGGCGGTTCCTGAGTTGATGTGTCATGGTGTAGAAGATGTGAAATCGCTAATGCCATTACTGAATCGTGCCAGCGTGGTGGCCATTGGCCCGGGGTTGGGGCAAAGCGAATGGGCTCAGTCTTTCTTTGGTGTGTTGCTGCAGAGTACATTACCCATGGTGGTGGATGCCGATGCCCTGAACCTGCTGGCCATTGAACCGGTGAAAAAAGATAACTGGATTTTGACGCCACACCCAGGGGAAGCTGCCCGCTTGCTGGGACAAACTGTGGATGAAGTGCAATCCGACCGCATTGGTTCAGCCACTGAGCTTCAGAAAAAATATGGCGGAGTGGTGGTGCTCAAAGGTGCGGGGACTGTGGTAGTGGATAGTGAAGAGGTCATTGGCATTTGTGGAGAGGGTAATCCTGGTATGGCCAGCGGCGGTATGGGTGATGTGCTGACGGGTGTGATAGCGGGGTTACTCGCACAGGGTGTAGCGCTCAATCAGGCTGCGCGACTGGGGGTGTGTCTGCATGCCAGGGCGGGAGATTTGGCAGCGGAAGAGGGGCAGCAGGGGCTATTGGCGTCGGATTTGTTTCCCTTTATACGGCAGTTGTTGGGCTAATGGGGGAACTGAAAAACTCGTTGGAGTTTGATGTTCCCGATGAAGCAGCAATGCTCAAGCTCGGCCAGCAAATCGCCAAAGCATTACCCAAAACCGACGGCTGCATCATTTACCTCTATGGTGAGCTTGGTGCCGGCAAAACGACCCTGACGCGCAGTATTTTGCAGACCCTGGGTGTCACCGGTCGGGTTAAAAGTCCTACCTATACGTTGGTTGAGCCCTATGAGCTTGATTACAGGGTTGCCTATCACTTTGACCTTTATCGTCTGGCGGATCCGGAAGAGCTGGAATTTCTGGGTATTCGTGATTACCTGTCGGCTGATGCCATTCTCTTTGTTGAATGGCCTGAACGTGGCGAAGGGGTTCTACCAGCGGCAGATGTCCATGTGCGCATCCATTACGCTGGATCCGGGCGTAAGGTGTTGATTGAGCCCGGCCAAGGTGGGCGTGGCCAGTGGATCCAGTCGTTAACCAGCTAATTATTGGTCATTTATTGCGCTTATTAGTACTTATAATAACTATAGGCTTGTGAGATATATCTCAAAACAACGCTAGCTTTACCCTCTATCTCAATGTAAATAAAGAAAAAACTTGATTTTTTCTCATATGGTTGCACAATTAGCTTTATGAGAGGTATTCGAGTACGCCAATTGGCCGGCATCGTCCGGCAACGGTCTGTAGCATGGCTGATTTTTAGTCTTGCTCTGCTGTTTTCCAGTGTGTTTTTCTCAACCGCGATAGCGGCCACAGTGAACGGTGTCCGCATGTGGGCTGGTCCCGACAATACCCGGCTGGTATTTGATATCAGTGGACCCATCGATCATAAAATCTTCATGTTGAGCAGCCCGAATCGCATTGTGGTGGACATGCAGAATACCCGCCTTCGTGGTCAGCCAACAGGGCTAAATTTTAGTGATGGCGTTGTAACAGATTTGCGCAGTGGGGCGCGCAATGGTCGCGATTTGCGTATGGTGCTTGATCTCAAAGGCAAGGTTCGCCCCAAGAGTTTTCTGCTGAAACCGACCAAACAATATGGCCATCGTCTGGTGATCGATTTGCAGGACGCTCGCGCCAAACAAAGCCGTAAGGTTAAACGCCAGGCATCCTATGAACCCAAAGGCTCAGCACGGGATGTTATTGTGGCCATTGATGCCGGGCATGGTGGTGATGATCCGGGCGCCACCGGTCGACGCGGAACCCGTGAGAAAGATGTGGTGCTGGCCATCGCCCGGGAACTGGAGCGGCTTATCAAAAAGGAACGCGGCATGCGCCCGGTGATGATTCGTCGAGGTGATTATTTTGTCGGCCTGAAAGACCGTCGCAAAAAGGCCAGAGAGCTTAAGGCTGATCTGTTTATTTCTATTCACGCCGATGCCTTCCGTAACGGTCGGGCGCGGGGAACCTCGGTGTATGTCTTATCGCAAGGTAGCGCCACCAGTAAAGCCGCCAAATGGCTGGCTGAAAATGAAAATAATTCCGATTTGATTGGTGGTGTGAGTCTGGATGATAAGGATGATTTACTGGGTTCTGTGCTGCTGGATTTGTCGCGAAATGCCTCTATTGCTGCCAGTCTGGATGTGGGGGGGAAAGTTTTACAGCATCTAAAAGTCATTGGTCGGGTCCACAAAGATCGGGTCGAGCAGGCGGGTTTTGCGGTGTTAAAAGCGCCTGATATCCCCTCGATTCTGGTGGAGACAGGTTACATTTCAAACCGGTATGAAGAGAATAATCTGCGCAGCAAAAAACATCAGCGCAAACTGGCTAGCGCCATGCTGAGTGGAGTGCGGGGTTACTTCAGAAACAATGCACCGCCGGGTACACTGCTTGCGCAGGTGGATCGAAAACACACCATTCGTCGTGGTGAGACCCTTAGCGGTATTGCCAGTAAGTACCGGATTAGCCAGCGCACTTTGCGTTCAACCAATCAACTGGCTTTGAATACGGTGTTGAAGATAGGCCAGACTTTGCGCATCCCCGTGATGTAAGGAAAGGCAGAGGAAAGGAAAAAGAGAAAAGTAAAACCCGTCTGTCCCGCGTATAATGGGGCGCTATGAGCAGCGCACCTACCCAGTCTAGCCCCCAGCCCCGTATCCACAAATTATCCACCCGTCTGGCCAACCAGATCGCTGCGGGCGAAGTGGTTGAGCGTCCGTCGGCAGTGGTCAAAGAGTTGCTGGAAAACAGCCTGGATGCCGGGGCACAAAATATCGACATTGAAGTGGAACAGGGCGGCACCCGCTTGATTCGCCTGCGGGATGATGGCTGCGGAATCGTTAAGGACGATTTTTCTCTGGCGCTCAGTCGTCATGCCACTAGCAAGATCCAGTCTTTTGAAGACCTGGAAGGGGTGGTCAGTTTAGGTTTTCGTGGCGAGGCATTACCGAGCATTAGTTCGGTTTCTCGTATGCAAATACGTTCCCGCAGCAGTGACGACGAACAGGCCTGGCAAGTGACCGGCGATGGTGGTGATAGCGTAAGTAAGCCGGAACCAGTAGCGCATCCACAAGGTACCACCATCGAGGTGCGCGATCTGTTTTTTAACACTCCAGCACGGCGTAAATTCCTGCGCACCGATAAAACCGAATTCTCTCATCTTGAAAAAGTAGTCAAACGCATCTCACTGAGCCGTTTCGATGTGGGGTTTACGTTGCGTCACAACCAGCGTGTGGTGCAAAAGCTTCGTCCGGCAAAAAGTGATAACGATCGTCAACAACGTGTTGCTCACGTATGTGGCCAGGCCTTTATGGAAAATGCATTGGCAATCGACTTTAAAGTGGGGGGTATGCATCTCTGGGGTTGGGTAGCCCTGCCGACTTTTTCCCGTTCACAGGCCGACCTGCAATATTTTTACGTTAATGGCCGCATGATTCGCGACAAGCTGGTGACGCATGGTATTCGTCAGGCCTATCAGGATGTTCTTTATCACGGTCGGCACCCAGCTTATGTGCTGTATCTGGAATGTGATCCTGCGGTAGTGGATGTGAATGTTCATCCGACCAAACATGAAGTGCGTTTCCGTGAAGGGCGCATGGTGCACGACTTTTTGTTTCGCAGTTTGCATAAGGCCCTTGCCGATACCCGACCGGCTGATGATGTAGTAGTCGGTGTTCAGGGCGCAGGTTTATCTTCCTTTGCGGATAGTGCTGCGACAAATGTTACGAAGCATTTTTCTACTCAACAGTTTGCTTCAAGATACGGACAACAAAGCAATATACCGCTGGCGGTTCGGGAACAGTTGCAGGCTTATCAGACCATGGCCCAGTCTATGCCGTCTGCCGAGTTAACAGAAAAGGATGATTCGCTTGCCCCGCCGCTTGGTTATGCTATTGCACAGCTCCATGGTGTTTTTATATTGGCTGAGAATGCTCAGGGCCTGGTGGTGGTGGATATGCATGCTGCCCATGAGCGTATTACCTATGAGCGCATGAAAGCCGCGTTGGAAGGTGAGGGTGTAAAGTCTCAGCCCTTACTGGTTCCTATTAGTATTAGCGTGAATGAAGCCGAAGCAAAACTACCGGAAACATTTGCGGATGTTTTTGAAGAGCTGGGTTTTGTGGTGGAAGCAACTAGCCCGGAAACCCTTGCGGTGCGCCAGGTCCCCAGTTTGTTGCGTGAGTCGGATATCGAAAGTCTGGTGAGGGATGTATTGTCAGACCTGGCAACATACGGCACTACCCAGCGTGTTCGCGAAGCCATCAATAAATTGCTGGGCACCATGGCCTGTCATGGTTCTGTGCGCGCCAATCGAATGCTCACGCTTCCCGAAATGAATGCGCTGTTGCGTGATATGGAAAACACTGAACGCAGCGGGCAGTGTAATCATGGGCGTCCTACATGGGTGCAATTAAACATGGATGAGCTGGACAAATTATTCATGCGTGGCCAGTAGTAAATGAATTCTATTGCGCAGGATGTAGGCACCGCTGTTGGTGATAGTGGTGGTGGTAAAGAAATTCCTGCTGGCGGCTACGATTGGGCGTACATAACAGGTATAGCGCTTAAGCATAAACGCACTCTGGTTGCCGCTAATGTTGTGGCTGTTCTGGCAGTGATTGCCAGCGTGCCCATTCCTTTGTTGTTTCCCTTATTAGTAGATGAAGTGTTGCTGGGAAAACCAGCAGAGTTGGTGTCCGTCATGGACTCCCTGTTTCCCGATTCCTGGCAGGGCCCCGTGCTGTATATTGTCTCCATTTTATTAGTGACCGTAATATTGCGGGTGGTTTTTCTTGTTTTGGGCGTATGGCAAGTCCGTCAGTTCACCATGATTGCCAAGGATATTACCTACCGAATTCGAAAATCCCTGTTAAATCGTTTGCAGCGTGTTTCTATGTCCGAGTACGAAACATTGGGCAGTGGTACGGTGAGTTCGTACTTTGTCACGGATCTCAATGCAGTTGATGATTTTATCGGTCAGTCCGTGGCCAAGAGTCTTATTTCTGCACTGAGCCTGGTGGGTATTACGGCAGTGCTTTTGTGGATACATTGGCAGTTAGCGCTATTTATTCTTTTTATGAATCCACTGGTGATTTATTTCACCATGGTATTGGGTAAGAAAGTAAAACATCTCAAGAAACGTGAAAATAAGGCTTTTGAGATTTTTCAGCAGGCATTAACTGAAACGCTGGATGCAATACAACAGATACGCGCCAGTAATCGTGAAAGCCATTACATTCAGGATGTTGTTAAAAAGGCCAAAGGTATAAAAACCCACTCAGCCGCATTTTCCTGGAAGAGTGAAGCGGCTTCGCGTTTTTCTTTCGGTGTGTTCCTGCTCGGTTTTGATGTGTTTCGCGCCATTACTATGTTGATGGTGGTTTTTTCTGATCTGACGGTTGGTCAGATGATGGCGGTGTTTGGTTACCTCTGGTTTATGATGGGACCAGTGCAGGATATGCTCAATATACAATATTCGTTTTTTGGCGCAAAAGCTGCGCTGGGACGAATCAATAAATTGCTGGTGTTGCGGCTTGAGCCTGAATATCCACACAATCAGGATCCTTTTCAGGATAAGCACACGGTGGGTTTACGGGTTGAAGATGTTTCTTTTGCTTATCAGCTGGCCGATGAAGCGGATGACCAGACCTGGGTATTAAAAAACGTCAATCTGGACATCAAACCGGGCGAAAAAGTGGCGCTGGTGGGTGCCAGTGGCGGCGGTAAATCTACTCTGGTGCAGGTTATTCTGGGGATGTATCAACCGCAATCCGGTACGTTGTATTTTGATGGTGTGCCGGTCTCCGAAATCGGCCTGAATGTAGTGCGTGAGCATGTGGCGACGGTATTGCAGCATCCGGCCTTGTTTAATGATACCGTGCGCATGAATCTTTCGCTGGGACAGACGTACAGCGAACAAAAACTCTGGCAAGCTTTGGAAGTGGCGCAACTGCGTGATGTTGTCGAGGCTATGCCGGAAAAACTGAATACAGTGGTGGGGCGGCAAGGTGTGCGTTTATCTGGTGGCCAAAAGCAGCGCCTGGCTATTGCGCGCATGGTGCTGCTGGATCCGCACGTGGTTATTCTGGATGAGGCAACATCAGCTCTGGATGCCAGTACCGAAGCAAAGCTGCACAGCGCGTTGCGAACTTTCCTGAAGGATCGAACCACGTTAATCATTGCTCACCGATTGAGTGCGGTGAAGCAGGCAGATCGGGTGTATGTGTTCGATGGCGGCCAAATTATTGAAGAAGGCCAACATGAAGAGTTGCTGAAAAGTGATGGTTTGTACAGCCGACTATACGGAAAATTACAGCACTAATATAAAATATTTTGTCATTCCGGCGAATGCCGGAATCCATGGGTTTTTATGGACACCGGCCTCCGCCGGTGTGACGTGATGAAAATAAGTCCTCGCTATTTTGAGAGAGGGATGTTTTTTATTTTTTGGAGAATTTAGCATGCCCAAGGCAAGTGAGTTAAAAAGAGGCAACGTAGTTGAGATTAAGGGTGAGCCTTATGTTGTTAAAAAAATAGAATCACGTAGCCCTTCATCACGTGGTGCACAAACGATTTACAAGCTTCGTTTCAGGAATGCAAAAACGGGCCAGAAGCTGGATGAATCGTGTAAGGCGGATGATATGTTTACCAGTGTGGATTTGATAAAGCGCCAGGTGCAGTACCTGTACCAGGATGGTGACATGTACACCTTTATGGATATCGAAGACTACAGCCAGTACACCCTGGGGAAAGATGAGCTGGAAGATAGTCTGGATTATCTTACCGATGGTCTTGAAGGGCTTTATGTTTTGATTGTCGATGATCGTGTTTTGGGTGTTGAGTTGCCACAGGTGGTAGAGCTAAAAATTACTGAAACGTCACCTGCTATAAAAGGGGCGTCGGCAACCAGTCGAACCAAGCCAGCAACGTTGGTAACTGGATTTGAGGTTCAGGTGCCTGAATATATTGAAACCGGTGAGGTGCTTAAGATTAATACGGATACCGGAAAATTTATGTCCCGAGCCTAGCAGGCCACTGAAAAAACTCATGCGGCACGATACGGGTTTACCCCACAAGGGGGTATCGAGAAAAATATGACTCAAAATACAGGATTGTGCAGTGATAGGCTGCATGTAAGCTCCGTTTTTTCGTCTTGTTTGCCTTGTCTCGCGCTCTCCTGAGGTTTCTTCAGTGGCCTGCTAATATGAAAAAATTAATAGAACAATGGAATAAGTAGTGGAAAATAATAAAGTGCAAGAAGAGTCTACGGAAAACAAAATAGAGCAAAAAAATCAGGAACCGATGGCGGAAGTGCGTATTGGTGATAGTCGGGTGACGTTGTTGGGTACGGCGCATGTATCGCGTACTTCGGCTGAAAAAGTCAAAGAGTTACTGGCAACAGGCGAGTACGATGCGGTAGCAGTGGAGTTATGCCCCAGTCGTCACAATTCCATTGTTGATCCGGATGCGCTGGCACGCATGGACCTGTTCCAGGTTATCCGTGAAGGTAAGGCTTCCATGGTGGCGGCCAGTCTTGCTTTGGGTGCGTTCCAGCAACGCGCTGCCGAACAAATGGGTATTGAGCCTGGCGCAGAAATGAAGCAGGCGATAAACAGCGCGAAAGAGGCAAAAATACCAGTACTGCTTATTGATCGAGAGGTGGGTGTAACGCTTAAGCGTATATATCGCAATGTGCCATGGTGGCGGCGTATGAATCTAATATCCGGATTGCTTGCCAGCGTGGTTGTCAATCAAGAAGTCAGCGAAGAAGAAATAGAACGTTTAAAAGAAGGCGATATTCTTGAATCCACCTTTGCGCAATTTGCAGAAGAAGAAAAAGACCTGTTTTTGCCGCTAATAGGTGAGCGTGACGAATACATGGTTGCGCGTCTGCGACAGGAAGTTGCCAAACATCCGCATGAAAATATTCTGGCGGTTATTGGTGCCGGGCACTTGGCTGGTATGGTCAAACACTTCGAGAAAGGCTCTTCGCATGAGGAATCTTCGCAACAAGATAGTTCACAAGGTGGAAGTTCTTCCGATCAGGTTATTGAACGTCTGGATCTTGTTCCAGCCGGCAGCAAATGGCCCAAATATCTTCCCTGGATAATTGTTGGTCTGGTATTTTTGGGTTTTGCTATTGGCTTTTCTCGGAGTCCGTCTCTTGGTTGGGAGCTGGTGGTGGACTGGGTATTGATCAACGGTGGTCTGGCAGCGTTGGGCGCGTTAATTGCGGCAGCACACCCATTAACGGTAATCGGCGCATTTTTGGCGGCACCGCTGACCTCTCTGAATCCAACTATTGGCGCAGGCATGGTAACAGCCGGAATAGAAGTGTATCTGCGTCGACCCAAAGTGGGTGACTTTGGTCGTCTGCGCTCAGATACCACTACTTTGAAGGGGTGGTGGACTAACCGCGTCACCAGGACATTATTGGTCTTTTTGTTTAGCACCATCGGTTCTGCCGCGGGAACCTATATCGCCGGTTTTCGTATTTATGATCGACTAAGTTGATCAAACGGTCTATTAACTAAACAAATAGCTAAAAATAAATAGTTAGAAGAAAGCAACACGAAATGTCCGGACATCATCGATATACCGCAGCACCCAGCGCAAATCGCAATGACTGGAGCAACATCCGTTCCTTAATGCCGTATCTTTGGGAATACCGGGGGCGTGTCTTGCTGGCATTAAGCTGCCTTATTCTCGCCAAGGTAGCTAACGTTGGTGTGCCGTTGATACTCAAATCTCTGGTAGATCATCTTGAGATTGATGTGAGTAAAAATATTCTGGTGATTTTGCCAGCGGCGTTATTGTTGTCATATGGCGCACTAAAAATCAGTTCTTCCCTGTTTAATGAGTTGCGTGACGTGTTGTTTACCCGTGTTCGCTATCGCGCTATGCGCAGGCTGACATTACGCACACTTGAACACCTCCATAATCTGGCGTTGCGTTTTCACCTGGAAAGGAAAATGGGTGCGATCAGTCAGGATCTGGCAAGGGGTGCGGCCAGCCTCAGTACCTTGCTTAATTATTTTACCTTTAGCATTTTACCCATCCTGGTTGAATTCTCTCTGGTGGCCGCAATTCTAATATCGCAATACGATGCGGTATTCAGTTTTATTATATTTGGCAGTGTGGCGGTTTATGTCGCATTCACGTTTGCAGTAAGTAACTGGCGCATGGAATATCGGCTGGCGATGAACCGTTACCATTCACAGGCAAACAACGAGGCTATTGAAAGCCTTATTAATTACGAAACCGTAAAATATTTTGGCAATGAATCGCTGGAATTAAATAGGTGTGATGAAACGCTGGGTAAGTGGGAGCAAAATGCGGTGCTTAGTCAGGCATCCATATCCGCTTTAAATTTTGGTCAGGCGGCGATTATTGCTGTCGGTGTAACACTGATTATGTTTTTTGCCGCAGATGAAGTGATCAGTGGTGAAATGGGGATTGGCGACTTTGTATTGGTGAATGCCTTTTTAATCCAGATTTTTATACCACTGGGTTTTCTGGGAATGGTGTACCGGCAGATGAAGCATTCGTTAACGGACATGGATCAACTGGTAAAACTTCTGGAAGAAGTGCCAGAAATCAAAGATCAGCCTGATGCAAAACCGTTAATCGTTACGAAGGGTGAAGTTCGATTCGAGCATGTAGCATTCTCGTATCAAACTGAACGGCCAATTTTGCATGATGTTAGCTTTACCATTGAGCCCGGTAAAAAACTGGCTGTAGTAGGTGCAAGTGGTGCGGGTAAATCAACACTGGCGCGTTTGTTGTTCCGTTTTTACGATGTTAGCGGCGGACATATTTTTATCGATGGCCAGGATGTACGTGAGGTAACACAAGAAAGCTTGCGTGATTCTATGGGTATCGTGCCTCAGGATACGGTGTTGTTTAACGAAAGCCTGTATTACAACCTGTCCTATGCGCGTAGAGATGCCACCAGGGAAGAAATCATCGAGGCGGCAAAACAGGCGCAACTGCATAGTTTTGTGGAAAGTTTGCCGGATGGTTACGACACAACGGTCGGTGAACGCGGCCTGAAATTATCCGGCGGAGAGAAACAGCGGGTCGCCATTGCACGCGCTATTCTTAAGCGACCCAAAATACTCATCTTTGACGAAGCGACCTCTGCGCTCGATAGTCATTCAGAACAGGCAATTCTTACTGCTTTAAAGAATGCCAGCGCAGAACACACCACACTGGTGATAGCGCACCGGTTATCGACCATTGTGGATGCCGACAAAATACTGGTAATGGATCAGGGCAGAATCGTGGAGCAGGGTGCTCACCAGGCGTTGCTTGAGCACAAAGGCGTTTATGCGGATCTCTGGGCCTTACAACAAAAAGAACGCAATAAAGTTATTGCTACTGATAACGATTAACTAGACTGGTTGTGTTTGTATGGCAGCCACATATTTTGTTTCGAAACCTTCACTCACCAGATGCTTTGTAACTGTCGTTGGTCTAAATAACTCATCCACGTTTCATTGATCAAACCACCCAAAGTTAGATTATTAACTCCGCCAAAAGGCTGAGCTACCTACGTAAAGTATCGCAATAGCCTTGTACAAAAGGGTCTTGTTGCCATATTTTTAATGATGTATAATAGATACATGTTATATAGTTTTGAGCTGTAGTGATCCTTTTATATAGCTAAATCAAAAAACACAGAAAATTACACCAGGTGATACGAATGACTGTTATTAAATCTACTTTTCTGACGGTTGCACTATTTGCCGTTTTTACAACGCAAAGTTTTGCTGATTTTGTGCCCTTACCATTTTCGGTACCTGAGCCAAAAGATAATCCAGGCACGCCTGAAAAAATAAGCCTCGGTAAACAATTGTTTTTTGATGCACGCCTTTCTGTAGACGGTACGGTTTCCTGCAACTCCTGCCACGATGTTCAGGGCAACGGCACAGATAGCCGTGCTACCTCGGTCGGCGTAAAAGGCCATATTGGTGGTCGTTCTGCTCCTTCGGTATGGAACGCTGCTTTCCTTAGCGCTCAAATGTGGGACGGTCGTTTACCAACATTGGAAGACCAGGCAAAAGGCCCAATTCTGAATCCACTTGAGATGGCTATGCCGCATCCGGATGCTGCGGTTAACCGCATTGCTTCAATACCCGGTTATGCAAAACAATTTGCAGAAGTATTTGGTGGTGATAAACCAGTAACCTATGACAACATTGCCAAAGCGATCGCG
>JAUWLO010000236.1 GCA_030613605.1 Gammaproteobacteria bacterium
GGATGACGTTAATAATATACTCACTGAAAAAGAGGCACCCTTTGGTGTGGTGTTTGAGGTAGTAGAAGGTGATGATGACGCGCTTGAATGGGCCATGCCGGCCATCAATAAATTTGTCAAACAACTGCGTAAACGTTTCCCAGACATTGGGCTAGCCGTCGTTACTCACGGCTCAGAACAATTCGGATTAATGACCTCTGAGCAAAAAGACATGCCCGCGGTCCATACAACCGTGCAATCTCTTGTAGCTGAAGGTGTTCCCGTCCATGTGTGTGGTACACATGCCTCCTGGTACGGCAAAGATGCCAATGACTTTCCGGACTATGTCGACGTATCCCCTGCCGGTCCAACAGAAATCAACAACTACGAAGACATGGGTTACACACTGGTGCGTGTTGAAGAACCGTAATACAAAAACATAAAAACAAAACACAGCATTAACCGCATCAGTGCTAATAGTACTTAAATCCCAGCCTCAGAACCGTACTTTATAATCGCGCTGTTCCCAGCACCCATTTCAGGCACCAACTCAACTTAAAAAGTTGGGCTCTAAAATAGGCTTTGAAACTAGCCCAGGTGCAATTCCAACATGGACTGGTCATCAAACGAAAACCACTTCCAGGAGAAAAAGCATTGCGACAATACCCGCTATACCTGTTGCAACGATACAACCAACATACCACATCAGACTTTTAGCCTGCCTGGGCGTTGTCTCTTTTATTACATCAGAAAAATCCTTTTCCATATAATACCGCCTTACACTACACCCCATAAATCACCCCTAACAATTGACGATTATTTTTCTTTCCCCGCATTCAATATGGCAAATAATAATACTTGAGTCATTTGCTTTTAATGTTGAATACAGCCCTTGATATCGTTTTTCACAATATTAAAAACCTTATGAAAATCATGGGGGTTGATGGTTTTAGCCTGTTTTAGAAGGCCTGTTGAGGAAGTTTTCAGCAAGCAAAGATGAAAAGAGGAATTCAGGAATTGGAAACTGGCGGTTTTGTGCGAAAAGTCACACTTACAGACCATTTAGGGGTATATCCATTACCAATAACCAACAGCCTCTATAACATAAAAAAGAATAGCTATTGGGTGGAAAAACCTCACAAGCAAAGAACGAACTTAATTTAGCACCATCTTGCTGGTCTTATGCTCGCCAATGCGCAGCAGGCTTGGTAACAATATTAGTGTGAACACCGTACTAATACTCATACCGCCAACAATTACAGCGGCAAGCCCACGGTAAAGTTCGGTGCCTGCACCAGGCATCAGCAACAACGGCAACATGCCAAAAATACTGGTGAGCGTACTCATCAAAATTGGGCGCAAACGAACATGCACCGCCTGGTTCACTGCATCCTGTCGTGAACGACCCTCACGCTCAGCAACGCGCGTCTGGTGAACTAGCAAAATGGCATTGTTTACTACAAGACCCAGCAAAATAATAAAACCAATCATGGTCAACAAGTCCATGTGCTGAGTGGTAAACCAGTTCACCACCTGCAAGGCGATGACACCACCAACCGTTGCCAGTGGAATAGCAAGGATAACCAGCAAACTATCAACAAAAGATCGAAACAATGCACTCATTAATAAATATAAAATCGCAATGGCCAGCAAAAAACTCCCGGCCATACTTTTAAGCGCGGCTTCCAATTTGTCGGCTGTGCCGCCAAGATGAATTTCGCCATCTTCGGGCAACAGCGGTTCAATGACGGGAATGACTTTTTCCTGTATCACAGCCATCGCCTGTTCCAACGACAGGTGTTCAGGGGCTTTTACTTCCAGGGTGATGGTACGACGCCGATTAAGCCGCCGAATTTCATCCGGCCCTGCGGTACGTACTACATCGGTAAGCTCACTTAGTGGCAACACGCCGCTATTGGGCGTTGCCAACGGTATTGCACCCAGCTCTTCAGGAGTCTCCCATTCCTGACCACGTAAAATAATATCCAGCCTGTTGCGACCATCAAAATAATCACCCACAAATAAACCTCCGCCCAGCGCACGCGTTATTTTCGCCATCTGTTGTCGGTTCCAGCCAGCTTCACTAATGCGTCGCTCATCCGGAACCAGGCGTAACTCTGGTTCCGCAAGCGCCAGGCCGGGCCGTGGCCTGGGAGGACGCCCAGGAATGGCTTCCATCACCGCACGAAAACCAACCTGGCCTGCAGTCAGCAAAGAATCAATGTTGGATCCCTGTATATCAATATCAATACTTCGTCCACCGCCAAAACCACCAAACAGGGATGACTTGCGTGCAAAGGCGATAGTATCGGGAAAGCCGCCGATGAGCTTATTAATCAGCGGCACCAGTTCACCCGAACGATCCGGATCTACCGTGCGGGCCCCCATAAACACGCCACGACCAAAAGCCACAAAAAAGTAATCATTTACATGGGGTTCTTCCAGACCATCAACATAGGGTTGCATGCGTTTCGCAATCACCTGCCCTAATTCTTTTTCCAGTGTATCCACACTACTTCCGGGTGGCGGCAGAATAAACGCAAACACCAGATTACGATTGCCATTGGGCAAGTAATCAGCCTGTGGTTTTAAACCCCAGGCCAGCAATAAAGGCACGGTAATCAAACCAATAATCCAGCGCTTTCTTTGCACTGGTGTATCGGTCAATGACATCACAAAATCACTGCCCGCATCCCACCAGTGTGCATGCGGGTCATGCATTTCTGTTGTGCGCAGCCAGTTGGCGGCAGCGGCAGGCAACACCGTTACCGCCACTAACAGGGATATAGATACGGTAACGGCTATGGTTAGCGCCAGATCTGCAAACAGCTGGCCCGATTCGTCATCCAGGAACACAATGGGTAAAAAGATAGCCACCGTGGTAGCCGTGGACGCCAGTAACGCACCCCACACTTTTCGTGTACCCTCGTCCGCCGCATCTTCACTGGACACACCTTTTTCTCGTAGACGAACAATGCTTTCAAGTACCACGATGGCGGCATCTAAAACCATACCAACAGCAAATGCCAAACCAGCCAATGAAATGACATTCAGACTACGACCCGCAGCATCCAGCAAAATAAACGCAGTGACCACACAAACAGGAATAGCAATGGCTACCATTAGCGTGGCGCGAAACTTTCTGAAGAACCACCACAAAACACCAATGGCCAGCAACACACCCAATATCAGATTATTACGCACCATGTTAATGGAACGATCAATATAACGGGTTTCATCATAGACTTGTTGTAAACTCAACCCGGCGCGCTTGAGTGGTCCGGCACGCAATTCATCAACAGCTTCCCGCAACCCATCCATTACCGCTAAAACATTCACGCCGGTTTCACGATGCGCGTTCACCGCCATGGCAGGCTGGCCATTTTGAATAACAAATCC
>JAUWLO010000138.1 GCA_030613605.1 Gammaproteobacteria bacterium
AAATAAAAACGGCCTAAGCGAAAAACGCCTAAGCCGTTGATAGTACTGCACTTATATGGCGCGCCCGGAAAGATTCGAACTTCCGACCGCCTGGTTCGTAGCCAGGTACTCTATCCAGCTGAGCTACGGGCGCGTAAAAAAAGAGGTGCGATTATGCGGATGTGCTCATAAAGTGTCAATTACGGCACCTTTTCATTCATCCTGAAGATATGGCGGAGAGCGAGGGATTCGAACCCTCGATGGGCGTTAACCCATACGCCCTTAGCAGGGGCGCGCCTTCAGCCACTCGGCCAGCTCTCCCAGTCAAAAATCGCTATTATCCGCGAACTCGACAGGGGCGCTATTCTCCCAGAAATGACCGCATTAGAAAACCCATTTCACTACATCAAAGGTATATATTGAGGTACAACAGGAACCACTGAAGGATACCCGGCAGAGGTCATTCAATCTCTTTTTCCCCTGCCGCGAATTATCACCCACGAACCACCGATTTCAATGAACGTTAAGCGGTAGACTGTTCCGCTTCTTTTTCAGTTTGAATGCGTTCGTAAATCTCTTCCCGGTGAACAGAAATTTCTTTAGGCGCATTCACACCAATTCGAACCTGATTACCCTTTACACCCAGAACGGTCACTGTTACATCGTCACCAATAATCAGGGATTCACCCACGCGTCTCGTCAAAATTAACATTTTTTGTCTCCTTGTTTCACTTCCATTGCTCCAACACGTCCCTGAATCCTTTCAAGTAAGTGCTGGAGTAGCTATAAGCTATTGTGTTGTAAATTACAGTCCCGCTACCGGCCTCACCACCGCAGCGCAATACAATTTTGCATATATTTCATACGCTTAATCACTGCGATATTTCGACAGGCTGCTCTAAATCAAAACCACTGTGCAAAGCCCGCACACCCAGTTCTAGATACTTTTCATCCACCACAACCGACACTTTGATCTCGGAAGTGGATATCATGCGAATATTGATTGCCTCTTTTGCCAGTAGTTCAAACATCTTGCTAGCAATACCGGCATGTGAACGCATGCCCACACCAACCAGAGAAATTTTGACGATCTTGTCGTCACCAATCACTTCCCTCGCGCCCAGTTCTTTGGCAACTTTCTTCAATATTGTTTGCGCACGCTGGTAATCGTTGCGATGCACAGTAAAGGTAAAATCAGTGGTGTCATCTGCACCCACGTTCTGGATAATCATATCCACCTCGACGTTGGCATCCCCTATGGGGCCCAATATCTGGTAAGCGACACCCGGATGATCCGGCACGCCCAGCACCGTCAGCTTGGCTTCATCCCGATTAAACGCGATACCTGAAATCCTTACCTGCTCCATTCCCTCTTCCTCAAAACTAATCAGTGTCCCTTGACCATCTTCAAAACTGGATAACACTCTCAGTGGTACGTTGTATTTACCCGCAAACTCCACGGCTCGTATCTGCAATACTTTGGAACCAAGGCTGGCCATTTCCATCATCTCCTCAAAGGTGATGCGATCCAGCCTGCGTGCTTTCGGTTCTACTCGCGGATCGGTGGTGTACACCCCATCCACATCGGTGTAAATCTGGCACTCATCGGCTTCCAGAGCTGCCGCTAATGCAACTGCCGTGGTATCCGAACCACCACGCCCCAGAGTGGTAATGTTGCCTTGCTCATCAACACCCTGAAAACCGGCAACAACAACCACTTCTCCTGCAGCCAGCGCCTCACTGACGCGCTTTTTGTCAATATCAACAATGCGCGCCTTGTTATGGGCACTGTCAGTAAGAATATGCACCTGCCCACCCGTAAACGAGCGCGCCGGTACACCACGTTTTTTCAGTGCCATCGCCAACAGAGCGATAGTGGTTTGCTCACCGGTAGACAACAATACGTCTAGCTCCCGACTGTCTGGCTGAGCATCCATAGACTGGGCAAGCTCAACCAGGCGATTGGTCTCGCCACTCATGGCGGAAACCACGACAACCACATCGTCTCCCTGGGCTTTGAAGGAGCCTACCTTCTTCGCGACAGCTTCGATGCGTTCCACCGAGCCGACTGAAGTCCCTCCATATTTTTGGACTATTAGTGACATATTCCTGACCTGTAAAAAGGGGCCAGATTAAACACTAATTTCCGCCCAACTTCAAAGTCCTTGCAAAAGCCCTTGTAGGAAAAATCCTACAAGAATTATAGAATCATTGTAGGAAGAGCACTACAAGAATAACAGCAAATACTTATAGAAAGATTTGATAGGTATATTTAAAATACATTATAGGGATTCTACTACAGAAGTCTTAAGGGAATCTTAAGGCTATCCGGAAAATCAGTTAAACACCCAACTGACCTCGCACCCAGTCGGGTACCGCCTGTAAAGCCGCGTCGAGTCCAGAGGGATCCTTGCCCCCCGCCTGCGCCATGTCGGGTCGACCACCGCCCTTGCCACCCACTTGCTGGGCAACATTATTGACCAGATCTCCCGCGCGAATGCGTTTAGTCTCGTCTTTGGTGACACCGGCCACCAAACTGACCCTGTCACCGTCTACCGCAGCTAACACCACCGCTGCAGCGCCTAGCTTATTCTTAAGCTGATCGACCGTATCACGCAGAGATTTGGCATCGCCGCCTTCTAACCTGGCCGCCAGCACCTTGATGCCATCCACCTCAACAGCCTGTGCTGCAAGATCACCCCCCTGACTGCTCGCGAGTTTAGCTTTGAGTTGATCCACCTCTTTTTCCAGCGCACGACTGCGGTCCACCAGTTGGCGCGCTCTGGTTTCAACGGTACTGGCATCGGCCTTGAGTATTCCAGCAATTAAGGAAAGGTTCTTTTCGGTTTCACCGATATAACGCAGCGCACCTGCACCCGCGACGGCTTCAATACGGCGCACACCGGCAGCCACACCACCTTCGGAAGTGATTTTGAGCAAACCAATATCGCCCGTCCGGCTGACATGAGTACCACCACACAGTTCGACCGAAAAATCGCCCATGCTCAATACGCGTACCGTGTCGCCATACTTTTCACCAAACAGGGCCATCGCCCCCGAAGCCACCGCATCTTCCTGTGACATCAGTTTTGTTTCAACCTCTACATTGGCGCGTATTTGTTCGTTCACCATGTTTTCGATTTCTGCCAATTGTTCCGAGCTTATTGCCTCAAAGTGCGAAAAATCAAAACGCAACCGTTCCGCATCAACCAGTGAACCTTTTTGCTGCACGTGTTCACCTAATACCTTGCGCAAAGCTGCATGCAAAAGATGGGTGGCCGAATGATTACACGCGGTTTCCAGGCGGCGATTCGCATCGACTTGCGCATCCACTTTACTGTCCATGGACACACTGCCCGATTTCACTTTTACCTGGTGTAAGAAAGCATCACCCTGCTTTTGAGTATCCAGTACAGTCATTTGTGAGTCACCAACCTTCATCACACCCTGATCGCCTACCTGTCCGCCAGACTCCGCATAGAATGGCGTGTGATCCAGCACCAACAAACCTTCTTCGCCCTGCGAAAGTTTTTTGACTGCCTCACCGCCGCGAAACAAAGCCACAACTTTGCCGCTGCCTGCTGTCTGGTTATAACCGGTAAAGTCCGTTTGCGCACTTATCTCCAAACCTTCACCTGTTGCCACACCAAAATTACTTGCGGATCTCGCACGTTCACGCTGTGCATCCATCGCGCTTTCAAAACCTGCCATGTCCAACGTTAAATTACGTTCACGCGCAATGTCTGCCGTGAGATCTACCGGAAAACCGTAAGTATCGTAAAGTTTAAAAACCGTTTCGCCGGAAATTTCTTTTCCCGTTAACGCAGTAACCGCTTCTTCAAGAATAACCATGCCGTTATCCAACGTTTCAGCAAAGCGTTCCTCTTCCTGTTTTAGCGAGCGCTCTACCTGCGCTTTTGCCTTCACTAATTCTGGATAGGCATCCCCCATTTCCTGACAGAGGGCATCAACCAGTTTATAAAAAAACGGTTCGCGTAGCCCCAGCTTGTGTCCGTGACGAATGGCGCGACGAATAATGCGTCGCAATACATAACCGCGCCCTTCGTTGGAAGGAACCACATCATCGGTAATTAAAAACGCGCAGGCGCGAATATGGTCAGCAATGACGCGTAACGAAGTATTGGTTAGGTCTTTTTGCCCTGCCAGTTTGGCGATGGTTTTAATGAGATGTTGAAAAAGATCAATATCGTAATTATTGTGCACGCCCTGCAATACGGCGGCGAGACGCTCCAGCCCCATACCGGTATCAACCGAGGGATGAGGCAATGGATTCAATGACCCTTTGGCATCACGATCGTATTGCATGAACACCAGGTTCCAGATCTCGACATAACGATCGCCATCTTCTTCTGGTGACCCGGGCGGACCACCAGCAACGTCGGCACCGTGATCATAAAAGATTTCGGAACAGGGGCCACAGGGACCGGTATCCCCCATGGACCAGAAATTATCGCTTTCGTGTTTTTTGCCGCCCGGCTTGTCGCCAATAAGGATGAGTCGTTGAGGATCAATGCCAATTTCGTTCAGCCAGATATCAGCAGCCTCTTTATCTTCCTCATACACGGTAACCAACAGGCGGTCGGCTGGCAGTTTGGCGACGACTGTTAAAAACTCCCATGCGTATTGAATGGCTTCGCGTTTGAAATAATCTCCAAAGCTAAAGTTGCCCAGCATTTCAAAAAAGGTGTGATGGCGTGCGGTATATCCGACATTTTCCAAATCATTATGTTTACCACCGGCACGCACACAACGCTGCGAGCTCACTGCACGCACATACTTTCTTTTTTCCTGACCGGTAAAAACTTCTTTGAACGGCACCATGCCGGCATTGGTAAACAGCAGGGTCGGATCATTAGCAGGCACCAGCGAACTGCTGGGCACAATTTCATGGTCACGTTCACTGAAATATTCCAGAAACAGTTGTCTAATTTCAGCACTTGTCATCTGTTTTTTATCATCTTTGTTTTTCATCTAGTTACAATTTGTTTAACTCATTCCAATCATAGCTGTTCACTAATAGTCATTACCGGCCAGAGTTAACTTTATCTGGTCGGTGGTAAAACCCCGGTACTGGAGAAAACGAGCCTGACGGGCCCGCTCCTTGTAATCTCCCGGCAAGTCGTCGCCAAATCGCTTGCTTCTCACCTGTGCCGCTTGCTCAAACCACAGCGGGTCTGCAAAATCCAGCCAAGTCGCCTGTATTTTCTCACTCACTCCGCGTTCGCGCAATTCCGTTTGTATGCGCATGGGCCCATGGCCGTTATTTTGTCGATAACGAACAAACGCCTCGGTAAAACGCTCATCGCTGAGCAGACCTTCAGCCTGCAAATCA